>NZ_JBKOUD010000002.1:349842-350097 GCF_046765975.1 Shewanella mytili
GCAGCTTAATCAGCGGCGTTAAAAAAGAGTGGCCAAGCCACTTGACGCCAAAGCGGGAAAGTGTAGAATGCACATCCCTGTTCAGGGCAAACCCTGAACCTGCTCTTTAACAATTAATGAGACAAGCAAATCTGTGTGGGCACTCACAGTGAAGATACATCGACAACGATTTATCTCATTGAAGAGTGTTCTATATAAGAACAGTCATTCATAGAGTCGCTTCTTAGGAAGCAAAAAAACTTTCAATTGAAGAGT
>NZ_JBKOUD010000003.1:0-276086 GCF_046765975.1 Shewanella mytili
AAAACTGTCAAGATTGCTTTTAAAACCAAGACTCGCGGCATCATTGAGCACTTGGCTATCGACTCGACAGGCTTAAAGGTTTACGGCGAAGGCGAGTGGAAAGTGAAAAAACATGGCACAGATGGCAAGCGCCGTGTATGGCGTAAGCTGCATATTGCTGTGGATACGCATAGCCATGAAATCATCGCCGCAGAACTGAGTTTATCCGGTGTAACAGACGCTGAAGTCATGCCGAATTTGCTCAAGCAAACCCATCGCAAAATCCGCAATATCTCAGGTGATGGTGCTTACGGAGTTTCGATTCTGCCGTCACTAAACATAATGGGATTACAACTGGTTCAAGAGGGTACTTTATATTGTATCGCCCATATCAGAGGAGGGGGCGACTTAGGTGAAATTTGGCACAACGGTGGTCAACTCGAAAAAAAATTAATAGCTGTACAGACTTAATATCTGTTTGCGAATTCTTCAAATCAAAAGATTCTAATTGTCATACACTATCTCTTGTAACTGGAAGTGCTGGTGTTATTCCTGTGGGTTATATATTAAACAAGACTAATTATATTGATAGAGTTATTTTTGATGCGCCATTTCTTGATGTATATGAATCACTTTGTGATTTGAGTCAACTTTATACTACATCTGATTGGAAGGAATTTGGAAATCCAATCGAGTCCGAACTATACAAAAATTCAATTCTAGAAATTTGTCCTTATTGTAATATTGAAAATAAGAAATATCCGGAAATGCTTTTCTTTATATCTTTAAATGATCAAAATGTACCATATACACAGTCTCTGAAATATATATCGAAGGTTAATTCATTTAAGAGCACGGCAAATAACATTTTCGTGGATATTGCTGAAAATGAAACACATTTTGGAACGACAATTAGGGACCGTAAAATGGTTAATATCTCAAAAAAGACTTTTTTATATTAGAGGGTAGTAAATGATGAAAAAATTCCTATTTTTAATTACAGTAATACTACTGCCTGGATGTTCTGCTCCTCTTATTTATATAGCAAATTCAGATAGTTATAAAGATAAGTTGGAGGTTTTGAAATCAAGTTTTCAAAACGATGGTTATGAAGTAAAAATAATTGACAATACAATTAGAGATCCTCATGATGATGTGCTTGTAATATTTAATCCGTCATTTTCAAAAAATAATGAACTTGATGAAATTCGTCAACTATTGAAGAAAAATGGTTTCAAAAATATTACCTTTTCAGACTTCAATAAATATAACCATTTTTATTCTGATAATCGGATGGAAATTTTTTTTCCGGTTAAAATATCTAATTCTCTACCTCAGACAATGCAGACTGAAAGTTGCAATGGAATTTATGGTATTTTGGAGTCAGACGATATAAATAAATTTATGAAAATCTCTTTTAACTTTGACGATGAATCTGAGAAAATCATAGAGGGTCATTATACGCTATCCTCTGATGGTGTTGGCAGATTAAAAACTTTAACAAACCAACCTATCAATTTTTCTTTAGCACACATCACGAAAAAAACTTTTTCTGGCGAAAAAAATGCTGATATAGTAACGTTTAGTAGTTTGAATGATAAAGCTATCCCAAATCAATGTTCTTTTATCGTGATTTATGAGTGACTGAATGAAGATAGGGTAATCCCCCCCGAAAATTAACAGCTGTGAAAAGTAGAATTTTCTCGTAAAGTTAGACGCAGGAGATTCGACATGAAAAAATCGCGATATACAGACAGTCAAATCATCGCCATTCTCAAGCAAGCAGAAGTGGGCACCCCGATTCCTGAGCTGTGCCGCGAACATGGCATGAGCAGTGCGACCTTTTATAAGTGGCGCGCAAAATACGGTGGCATGGATGCTTCCCTTATGGCTCGAATGAAGGCGCTTGAAGAGGAAAATCGGCGCTTGAAAAAGATGTACGCCGAAGAGCGCCTGAAGGCAGAAATCATCCAGGAAGCCATGGCAAAAAAGTGGTGAAGCCCTGTGAGCGGCGAACGCTTGCTCAGCAGTCAGTGGCGCTTCACGACATCAGCATTCGTTTTGCATGCCGAGTGTTTTCCGTCAGCGAAACTTGTTATCGATATCCACCGAAGTTGTGTGACGAAAACGCTGAAATTGCCGATTGGCTTATCAAGCTGACCGAAGCCGAGAATGATTGGGGCTTTGGCCTCTGCTTTGATTACTTGCGCAATGTGAAGGGCAAAGGCTGGAACCACAAACGCGTTTATCGCATCTATTGCGAGTTGGCACTGAACTTACGCATTCGTCCTAGACGACGGCTAAAACGTCACGCACCAGAGCCGTTGAAAGCACCGGTACGTGCTAACCAGGTATGGTCTGTGGATTTTATGCATGACCAATTGTCTGATGGTCGAAACTACCGTTTGTTTAACGTGATTGATGATTTTCGCCGTGAAGGACTCGCCATTGAAGTAGGCTTGTCATTGCCCTCATTACGCGTGATAAGAGCGCTGGAGCAGTTGTTAGAAGAACGGCCAACACCATCTGTCATTCGCTGTGATAACGGGCCTGAATTCATCAGTTCGGAATTTGTTAACTGGGCTAAACAACATCAAATCCGGATTGAGTACATCCAACCGGGCAAGCCTCAACAGAACGCGTATATTGAGCGACACAACAAAACGATACGTTACAGCTGGGTCAGCAAGTACTTGTTTGAGTCCATTAAAGAGGTACAAGATTATGCAACTCAATGGCTTTGGTTTTACAATCACGAAAGGCCGCACAAAGCCAACCATGGGCGACCACCTTTAATGGTCGTTTAACTTCTATTTTTAACTGCGGTTAAAAATGGGAGGATTACCATAAGGCGCTTTTGTCACTTCCCTCGTTAGGGGTTGGTCACACAGTGGTCACATTCGTGGCTCTTTGTGGCCGTCATGATATGAGTCGCCTCATTTTAGATTAAAAAAACAATCAACTCTCAAAATTGAATATAAATCTATGACAATGGCCGAAGGAGGGCGCTTTGACGTGATGGATAAAATTTTAACGTATTGATTTTACGATATTTGGTACACCCGAGTGGACTCGAACCACCGACCCCTACCATGTCAAGGTAGTGCTCTAACCAGCTGAGCTACGGGTGTATGAAGCGATTTTGGTACACCCGAGTGGACTCGAACCACCGACCCCTACCATGTCAAGGTAGTGCTCTAACCAGCTGAGCTACGGGTGTACACATTTATTATCTACTGCAGCAAAGGCAAGCACATTTACCGAGCCGATGCTGAGATGGCCGCTATATTAAAGTCCCCATCGGGATGCTGGCAAGTAAAAAAACCGTTTTTGGTGCCATATGCCGATTTGCTGCGCAACTTCAGGTGTCATTTGGCTCAAAAGACGATGTCACTTATCAAGCCGATGAGCTTGTGCCACCCGACGCTGTATGACCCGCAAACGCCAGGCATACAGCAATGCCGCCGTGGTTAAGCCGGCAATCAACCCGCTCCAGAAGCCGTAAGCGCCGAGCTCCGGGGTTAGCCAATCGGTATACGCCAGAATGTAACCCAGCGGCATGCCTATGCCCCAATAGGCAATTAGCGTGATGTAAAAAGCGCTGCGGGTATCTTTATAGCCACGCAAGGCCCCGGCAGAGATAACCTGCACGGAATCAGACAGCTGGTATAAAGCGGCCATCAACATCAACCCTGATGCCAGGGACACTACCTGGGGATTACTGTTGTACAGCAGGGCGATGGGCTCTCGCAGTAATACGGTTAACACTGCGGTGATGGAGGCCAGCATGAATCCCAGCAACAAGCCGATTTTGCTTACCATGGCAGACTGCTCCGGTTCATTGCGTCCCAAGTAATAACCCACGCGAATGGAAACGGCAATCCCGATGGACAGTGGCACCATGAAGATGATTGAAGAAAAGTTAAGGGCAATTTGGTGGCTGGCCACAACATTGGCGCCCAGTGGGGCCAGCAATAATGCAATGATGGAAAACAGGCTGACTTCAAAAAACAGCCCCAAAGCCACGGGCATGCCCATTTTGCTCATGTTGACCATGGTCTGCCATTGTGGCCGTTCAAATTTATCCAGTAAGCGGATGGCTTTAAATTTGGGATGAAACTGCATGTAAACAAACATGCTCAGGCACATGGCCCAAAAAACCAGAGAGGTTGCCACGCCGCAGCCGGCGCCGCCCATTGCCGGCAGGCCAAGATGACCATAGATGAAAATGTAATTGGCCGGAATATTAACCCCAAGGCCCACAAAACCAATCACCATGGCCGGCATGGTATAGGAAATGCCTTCACTGCAACTGCGCAATACCTGATAGATTAAAAATGCTGGGGCGCCCCATAAAATGCCTTGCATATAACGCTCAGTGACAAGGTACAACGCTGGCTCCAGGTCCATTCTGTCCAGGATGAAGTTGGCAGAACCGAGGAATAACATCACACCCAGTGCCCCGATTATGGCAATATAAACCCCCTGATATGCCAACGGGCGGATGCGGTCATTTTGATTGGCACCGAAATAGTGCGAAATCACCGGCGTAAAGGTCAACAGCAAACCGTTTACAAACAGGATGGCCGGTAGCCACAGACTGGTGCCAATAGCAACTGCCGCCATATCGGTAGCGCTAACACGTCCTGCCATCATGGTGTCGATAAAACCCATCATGGTTTGTGTTATCTGTGCCACCAAAACCGGTAAAGCGAGTTGAATAATGCGTTTGGCATGAAAAACTGACTGCGTCATGTCTGTCCTTTGAACTAGAGAGTAAAGCATGTTTACAGGTATTGTGCAGGCCCGCGGGAAAGTGCTGGCCATTGAGAAAAAACCAGGGTTACATACCCTGCAAATTGCGTTATCACCGGAGTTGCTGGAAGGGTTACAAACAGGTGCCAGTGTGGCCAATAACGGCGTATGCCTGACCGTGACGCAGGTGGGGCATGATAGGGCGTTTTTCGATGTAATGGAAGAGACCTTGAAATTGACCAACCTGGGAAGTCTGCAAGTGGGCGATGAGGTGAATCTGGAACGGTCATTAACCTTTGGCAAAGAGGTTGGCGGACACATTTTATCCGGGCATATTCATACCCAGGCAAAATTGATAAACGTTGACAGTGCCGAAAGCCATTATGACTTGCTGTTTGAACTCCCGGAAACCTGGATGAAATACGTATTTTATAAAGGGTTTATCGGTATAAACGGTTGCAGTTTAACTGTGGGTGAGGTTATGGCTAACCGGTTCAAAATCCATTTAATCCCGGAAACTTTGCGGCTGACGAATTTGGGTGATTATCAGCCTGGCATGCATGTGAACATTGAAATAGACAGCCAAACCCAAACCATTGTGGACACGGTGGAGCGGGTGTTAGCCCAACGGCTGACGTCGTAATCACCACAGGTGAGGGGACAGGTTTAATCAATAAAACTGTTCATCATCAGCGTCCACATGCAGTTCTATGCGCTGTAACTGATGATCAATGTGGACTCTGATATGAATGGGATTACAGCAAATGCGGCAATCGCTGTAAAACTCCTGATCGCCATTACTGGTATCAATATCCAATGTTTGTTGGTGGCCACAGTGGGGGCAGCAGATAGTTTGTTGTTTCATTGTCGGCCATCCTTTCACGATGATTCACGGGATATGTTCAGTATAGATGAGCACATCCCTGGTTGCCGTGTTGTGCATTAGCATCAAAAAATATGAACAAAAATAAATGAAAGGTAATGAATAAATATTTAAAACCAATAAAATCAATTAGTAAAAACAGATTAAATCATCATAAATATTCACCAGTAGACTTTCTATAAAGCAACTGTCTGTGATTGTCATGTCCAGGCACTTTCGTCCAAGGTGGCGAAGTTAGCACCGGTGATGGCCAGTTAATTGCAAAGGGTTGGTTTCTACCCGTGGCTGCATCAAGGATTTATGCCTAATTGGTTGCGCCAACAAAGGCTTATCCTTTAAAATCGATGGCTCGTTTTGGGGATGCCAAGGCTCCTGTATTGTCTTGCTCCACAAAAATGCACACGTTTTTCTTTTTATATTCAATGAATCAGCCAAGTGGCCCTGCGTGTGGGTCACCACTGGATTAAGGATTTTTCATGCCTGTTATTACTCTGCCAGACGGCAGCAAACGTGAATTTGCCCATCCCGTCTCGACCATGGACGTTGCTGCCGATATCGGTCCCGGCCTTGCCAAAGCTTGCATTGCCGGTCGTGTGAACGGCCAGTTACATGATGCTTGCGATCTGATAACCGAAGACGCCGAACTTTCTATCATTACCGTCAAAGATCAGGAAGGGCTGGAAATCATTCGCCACTCCTGTGCCCATTTGTTGGGACATGCCATCAAACAGTTATGGCCTGAAACCAAAATGGCCATCGGCCCGGTAATTGATAACGGCTTCTATTACGATGTGGATCTGGAGCATAAGCTGACCCAGGAAGATCTGGAAAAGCTGGAAGCTCGTATGCTGCAATTGGCCAAAACCGATTACGACGTTGTAAAACGCGTAGTGAGCTGGCAGGAAGCGCATGACGCCTTTGAACAGCGCGGTGAACCGTACAAAATGGCCATTCTGGATGAAAACATCAGTCAGGATGATCATCCGGCGCTTTACCATCACCAGGAATATACCGACATGTGCCGCGGTCCTCACGTGCCCAACATGCGGCTATGCCATCATTTTAAATTGATGAATATTGCCGGGGCCTACTGGCGCGGCAACTCAGATAACAAAATGCTGCAGCGCATTTACGGCACTGCCTGGGGTGACAAAAAAGCCCTTAAAGCCTATTTGCAACGGCTGGAAGAAGCCGCCAAGCGAGACCACCGTAAAATCGGTAAACAGCTTGATTTGTACCACATGCAGGAAGAAGCCCCCGGCATGGTGTTCTGGCATCATGACGGCTGGAGCATTTTCCGGGAGCTGGAACGTTTTGTTCGCATCAAACTGGATGAATACGATTATCAGGAAGTGAAAGGTCCGTTCATGATGGACCGGGTATTGTGGGAACGTTCGGGCCACTGGGACAAATATGCTGAAGCCATGTTTACCACCTCCAGTGAAAACCGTGAGTATGCCATCAAGCCCATGAACTGCCCAGGACACGTGCAGATTTTCAACCAGGGGTTGAAATCCTATCGTGACCTGCCGTTGCGCATGGCGGAATTTGGCAGCTGCCACCGTAATGAACCCTCAGGTTCTTTGCACGGGTTAATGCGTGTACGTGGCTTTACCCAGGACGATGCCCACATCTTCTGTGCTGAAGAGCAAGTTCAGCAAGAAGTCAGTAGCTGTATCCAAATGGTTTACGATATCTATTCCACCTTTGGCTTTAAGAATATCGCCGTAAAATTATCGACCCGCCCTGAAAAGCGCATCGGTGATGATGCCATGTGGGATCAGGCAGAAGCCGCACTCAAGCAAGCACTGGCCAATAACCATATTGAATATGAAATTCTGCCGGGTGAGGGCGCTTTTTACGGCCCCAAGATTGAATTTACCCTGCATGATTGCCTGGATAGGGCATGGCAGTGCGGTACCGTGCAGCTGGATTACGCCTTGCCTGGCCGCTTAGGGGCCACTTATGTTGCTGAAGACAACAGCCGCCAAGTGCCCGTGATGATCCACCGCGCCATTTTGGGATCACTGGAACGTTTCATCGGCATTCTGATTGAAGAATATGCCGGGAAATTCCCGGTATGGCTGGCACCAGCCCAGGTTGTAGTCATGAATATTACCGACAAGCAGTCTGATTATGTTGAAGAAGTCGTCTCTCGCTTCAAGTCTTGTGGCATAAGAGCCGGTAAGGACTTGAGAAACGAGAAGATTGGCTTTAAAATACGCGAGCACACATTGCGACGGGTTCCTTATTTGCTGGTTGTTGGTGATCAGGAAATGGAAAACCAAGAAGTTGCAGTACGCACCCGGAACGGGGTCGACTTGGGTAAAATGAGCATTGATGCATTTATTACCAAAGTAACTGAAGAGATTTCGCTCCGTAGTCTTGAATTGTTGGAGGAATAGGTCATAAAGATCAAAAAAACAGCAGGCCGTCAGGCGGCCCCAAACCGAATCAATGATGAAATCACAGGCGTATCAGAAGTACGTTTGGTCGGAATTGAAGGAGAGGCTATCGGTGTCGTAGGGATCCGACAAGCCCAAGAGCAGGCTGATGACGCCGGAGTGGATCTGGTAGAAATTAGCCCCAATGCTGAGCCGCCTGTATGCCGTATCATGGACTACGGTAAATTTTTGTTCGACAAGGCAAAAGCCCAAAAGGAACAAAAGAAGAAGCAGAAACAGGTCCAGGTAAAGGAAATCAAATTCCGTCCTGGTACTGATGAAAACGACTATCAGGTAAAACTACGCAACCTGATTCGTTTTCTTGAAGACGGAGACAAAGCGAAAGTTACGCTGCGTTTCCGCGGGCGAGAACTGGCACATCAAGGGTTAGGTATGGAACTGATGAACCGTATCAAAGCCGATCTTGATGAAGTTGCAGTGGTTGAATCCTTCCCCAAAATGGAAGGCCGTCAAGCTGTAATGGTGCTAGCGCCAAAGAAAAAATAGTAAGGCAATCAAAGTAGTGAGGGTTTATCCCAAACTCGCCTTGCGTTTTATTAATTATCCCAATGCGGAGTTTTAGTAATGCCTAAAATGAAAACCGACAAGGGTGTAGCAAAGCGTTTTAAGAAAACCGCTAATGGTTTCAAACGCAAACAAGCACATCTGCGTCACATTCTGACCAAGAAGAGCACCAAGCGTAAGCGTCACCTGCGCGCTAAGTGTTTAGTTGCTAAAGTAGACGTGCCAGCAATCGCACGCCAACTGCCATACGCTTAGTAGGAGGATTGAAAGATGCCAAGAGTTAAGCGTGGTGTAACTGCACGTGCTCGTCACAAGAAAGTTCTGAAACTTGCCAAAGGTTACTACGGTGCCCGTTCACGTACTTACCGTGTAGCGGTACAGGCCGTAACCAAAGCAGGTCAATATGCCTATCGTGACCGTCGTCAGAAAAAACGTCAATTCCGTCAACTGTGGATCGCACGTATTAACGCTGCTTCCCGTCAGAACGGTTTGTCTTACAGCCGTTTCATCAACGGTCTGAAGAAAGCTTCTATCGAAATCGATCGTAAGATTTTGGCAGATATCGCTGTATTCGACAAAGTTGTATTTGCAACTTTGGTAGAAAAAGCCAAAGACGCGCTTTCTAACTAAGACAACGATGATATTGCGAAAGGGGTCATTCATTTGACCCCTTTTTTATTGTCTTTTGTCCTGTTCTGTCCTGAAATACGTTGCCATAAATTATTTCTCTTTATCAATGTAACCCCAACCAATTTAAACCATGGGTACACTTAATCTGACGATACCTAATTCTTTAAGCCTGCAATGAATGTCGACAATTTCATCGCATAACATCGGTTGGCATCGATAAATAACAAGCTTTGCAGGTGACGTGCCGTCTAGACATTTTCCAATGTCACTAATGACGGGTGTGGAGAAGATCCAAAACAAGCCTTAGTGTAATTGCTATTAGAGAATCTGGCAGAGTAACCGCTAAGCAGTCTAGGAAGGTGCGTTAGAAAGGTAGTGTTAGCTTCGTGGCTTGCAAAGATGCACCGACACATCAATGTACCCGGCGCTATAAAACGTGGTGGCCAAAATGACTTGACCACTACAGACGATGATATGGCAGATTTAATCCAGACGTTTATCGCAGGTGTCGGCTGGGATACGTTCAAATCTAAAGACCAGATGTACTCAGAACTGCACAGCGAATATGGTGAAGTTGAAATCATCGCGTTGACATCTGAACTGTATGCCCAAATGTTGGCCAGTGGTGAGTTCGAGGGTTACGATCCCTAGAGACGTTGTCGCCGGTGCTGACTGCGATGCCAGCGAAGGCGGAGCGGACAGCACTGGCAACTGCCAATCACACAGCCTAAATCCCAAGCAGCTACACAGCATCACATATAAATGCGCACAATGTATATTATGTTAAATAGAGTGTGATGAGATTTGGTATATGTGTCTTTATTTATGTCGATGACAAATAAAAACTGAATTAGTCCTGCTCACTTTTCAATCATGTCTAAATCCAGCTATATTTGATCTGGTCATCTTTGTTAATCAAGCCAACTCACACAAACAGGCTTAAAGGTTTTTCATCTAAACAATATATTAGGACGTAACGATGATTTTAAAACAAGATCCTCGCTGTTACACCGATGTATGCGTTCAAGGTAAGTGGTTTCATTATGACCACTGCACAACGAACGTTTACATGCTAAACGGTGGCGCCTCTTGCTACTTTGAACTCGATAAGATCCCAAATACTGAAGATGAATTAATAGCGTTACTCAACGAACGATTTGAGCCTTAGTTACTCATGCCCAGTTAAGCAGCGCTCAGCATGGTGCGCCTTTTGAGTGAATATGGCGCGAGACACTCATTGTGCTGGGCGTCCGATGTGTAAATGTCGGCTGCCTATCACGATACACTGTCACCATGCATGATCGTGAACTGGGCCAGCCCCTGTCCGGCCTACGTCTTACACACTTTTCAATTGACAAGCGCAAGCGGTTACGGATTGGATGTACGATATATAGCTGCGCCGGTAAACCGTTGCAATCGCATCAGGGAAGCCTTTGAGACCGCCAACACCGGCGATGAGGATATTCTTTTACGCCAGGATTTTTCAGCGCATTCATCACTGACAGCCAGAACTTGGCACCCTCAGCTCCCTCTTACCAGATAGATGGATTTGCTTGGGATGCTATCGGAGTTGCGGCTATGGCAGATAGTTTGTATGAAATGTTGGGATTTAATCAGGACATGGGGAACATGGCGGTAATTGACTGCACTAAAAGCAAAACGGGGATCAGTAATTTACTGATCCCCGTTCTTTAATATGGCGGTGAAGGAGGGATTCGAACCCTCGATACGTTGCCGTATACACACTTTCCAGGCGTGCTCCTTCAGCCACTCGGACACCTCACCACAGGATGTTTTAATGTTCATCCAACATTTTTGTCAGCGCTCTAGGCCTGTTGTGCCTTGCTGACGGAGCGGTACTTTACGCAAAAGCATTTGTTGGGTCAAGAGAAAATGTCATTCGCCTCTTCGTTTGGGTATTTGCTGAACAAGTGCCTGATTTTAATCCGCTGAAACATTAAATTTACGCACTTCTTCGCTCATTTTGTCTGCTTCGTTCACCAATCGGTGATTGAGTTCGCTAAATTCTGCGGTAATACCCTGGGTATGACGATAGATATCGCTGATTTTCATGGCGTTACGATTGACCTCTTCGGCAACTACGGATTGTTCATGGGTTGCCGCCGCAATTTGTTCATTCATGCTTTCAATGGCTTCCACGTGAGACACGATTTCATGGAGTTCCTGCCCGGCGTTTTGTGCCTCTATTACACTGTTTTTTGCCATGCTCTGGCCTTTGGATATGGCATCAAGGGCATTTACCGCGCCAGTTTTCAACCGTTCAATAATGCTGCGAATGTCTTCCGTGGAGGATTGGGAACGTTGTGCCAGATTACGCACTTCATCAGCCACAACCGCAAAACCGCGGCCCATATCCCCTGCCCTGGCAGCTTCAATGGCGGCATTAAGCGCCAACAGGTTGGTTTGTTCGGCGATGGCACTAATGACTTCCAGTACGTTAACAATGCCATGGATATCACTATCCAGTTGCCTAAAGGCCGTGGCGGCTTCCTCAATCTCATCGGCCAGTGCCAACATGGCATGTGCTGTGGCCGAGACTTCATCATTGCCTTTTTTGGCTTTTTGCGAGGTATCGCGGGAAGCGTCGGCCACCTGTATGGCGTTATTGGCAATTTCCTGTACGGTGGAGCTCATTTCGGTCATGGCTGATGCCACTTGTTCGGTTTCGCTGGTGCCTTCGGTAACATAATCATCAAGTTGTGATGAATGCTGGTTGAGGCTATCAACCACCTGTAGCAGGGTTTTGTTGCTGGTTCTCACATTGGTGATGATACGTTCGAAATCACTCATCATGTCATTGAAGGCGTTGGCAACCCCTCCAAGTTCATCGGTGCTGGCAACCTCAATGCGCTGGGTTAAATCAAATTCTTTGCGGGCTGTGGTCATCCCCAGGTGGATGTTTTTCAGCTGTTTACCAATAGCGCGTTGAATGCCCAGCGAGATAACGGCAGCCAGCAAAATTCCGCCAAGAATGATGGCGCCCAACCCCCAACTGCGGGTTAATAGTTGCTGATGTAGCGCTGCGGTATCATCAATCAGTTGCTTTGACAGGGTTTGTTCAAATTCCCGCATCAGTTCAATGCGTTTGGTGGATGCACCAAACCAGGCTTCTGGGGATTCAAGACGGATATCCCTGGCATTTTGCGTGAAGGCCACCTTGCGGTAGCGCTCAACTTCTGCCACTGCCGGTTGTTGCAGCAAGGTAGTGTAGCGGCTGCGCATCTTCTGCGACGTTAATGCAAGAAAACGCTGCTGGAAACTGTTTTGCTCGGCCACCAAGGTCACAAAGCGGGTATAGGCATTACCGTTAAAGCCCTCCCGCCCAAAGGTGGCACTGAGAATGGCTCGTTCAATGCCTGCTCGCTCTTTCATTAACAGGTATGCAGAAAATGCGGCGGCATCAATGGCAATGGTTTTATCCCCGCCGGCCTTTACTGTGTCATCCACAATGGAGAGCAATAAGGCATTCAGCTGTGTGTAGTAATCCACCTCATCCTTAACGGTAATATTCAGCGCTGAAACCTGGCTGCGGATGGTGGTTAGTTTTCCCAGTTGATGGGTCACTTCTGTCAGCTCGGCGGCAAAGTTTTCAGGTAACACGTGATGTTTTATGAAGTCATTAAATGCCTGCAGCTTGGTGTCGGTCAGTTGCCGCTGTGTGGGTAATTTATCGGCAAAAGCGTTTCCGTTAGCCCCGATATAACCGGCGCTCATGCCCCGCTCTTTTTGTAACTCATGCACCAGGTCACTGTTCACTTTTGCCAGGTCACTCAGGGCTATTACGCGGTTGGCGCTTTGTGCCTGTGATAGATATTGAAAAACCAACATACCGCCGAAAACAATCGCAAAAAGAAAGGAAGGAACAATGACCAGCAGAAATTTGAGACGTAACGGAAGATTGCGAATCCATTGCCAATTCATGGTGGTTCCTCTGACAGTACAGTGAAAAGGAAGAGACGTTTTAATAACGAATTCAGTATAGTCAGCTTTAACTTATGTCGTTATTTTTCTTACATGAAAAAGCCCGGGCGAACCCGGGCTGATAACTGGAGGGAGGTAAAGCTTAAGGCTTAGGCATTCCCCTTAACCTGTAACTTGAGTTCGGCGGCAAAATCCAGCATTCGTTGCAAAGGAAGCAGTGCTTGTTGGCGCAAGGCTTCCTCAACTTCAATTTCATGGTGCTGGGGATTGGTTGTGGCCAGAGCATTGGCAATGGTTTTCAGTCCGTTCATGGCCATCCACGGGCAATGGGCACAGCTGCGGCAAGTGGCCCCAACACCGCCGGTGGGCGCCTCTAATAACTGTTTATGGGGCACCATTTGCTGCATTTTATAAAAAATGCCCCTGTCGGTTGCCACTATCAAGGTATCGTTATTCAGAGTTTGAGCCGCCTGGATCAACTGGCTGGTTGACCCCACTGCATCGGCCATGGCTACCACGCTTGCAGGGGATTCTGGATGCACCAGAATGGCGGCTTGCGGATGTTGTGCCTTTAACTGTCGTAAAGCGTTGGCTTTAAATTCATCATGCACCACACATTCGCCCTGCCATAACAGCATGTCGGCACCGGTTTGTTTTTGGATATAACCGCCAAGGTGGCGATCCGGTCCCCAGATGATTTTTTTGCCCTGACTATCCAAGTGCTCAACGATTTCCAGCGCTATGCTGGAGGTGACCACCCAGTCTGCCCGGGCCTTGACGGCAGCTGAAGTATTGGCATAAACCACCACGGTACGCTCGGGATGGGCATCGCAAAATGCGGCAAAATCCGTGATGGGGCAGCCGACATCCAGCGAGCAGGTAGCCTCCAGTGTGGGCATCAGGATGGTCTTTTCCGGGCTCAAGATTTTAGCGGTTTCGCCCATGAATTTTACCCCGGCCACAATCAGTGTTTGTGCAGGGTGGGCTTTGCCAAAACGGGCCATTTCCAGAGAATCGGAAACACAGCCGCCGGTTTCTTCTGCCAATGCCTGAATTTCAGGATCGGTATAGTAATGGGCAATCAGCACGGCGTTTTTTTGTTGTAGCAACTGTTTTATCTGTTCTCTGTAATGAGATTTTTCAGTCGCTGTTAACGGTGCTTGTTTGGCTGGGAATGGATATGAATAAGAAACAGGGTTATCGGCTGACCTTTGCATAACATACAACGCAAATAACAAATTGTCCGATAAGTATACGGAAAATGTCACGTAACCGTAACTGTTTTGTGGCAGCGGTGATAAATTTGTGGCAGGGATTAACACACTGCCACCATCATTTTGGCAGCAGCAAAAAGCCCCATGACGGGGCTTTAAGCATTATTTCATGCTCAGCAGCATCTCGTGGGGATGTTCCAGATACTGTTTCCACAGATTACAGAACCTTGCGATAGTGCCGCCATCAATCACCCGGTGGTCCCCTGACCAGCTGATCTGCATGATTTTGCGGGGCACCATTTTTTTCCCTTTTTTATGCAAGCGGGGCAAATCCTGTATTTTGCCCAACGCCACAATGGCCACTTCCGGTTTATTGATGATGGGCGTTGCCACCGTGCCACCCAACGCGCCGATATTGGAGATAGAAATTGTGCCGGCTTTCAAATCCGCCGGTGTCACCCGTCCGCTTCTGGCGGCATCCGTCAGCCGGGTGATATCGGCGGCTATCTCCAGAATGGATTTGTCCTGCACGTCTTTGACATTGGGTACCAGCAGCCCCACTTTTGAGTCCACCGCCATGCCGATATTGTGCCGGGACAGATAGGTCAGTTCGGTACAGTCGTCATTAACGCGGCTATTAATGACCGGGAATTGCGTCAGCGCCAGTGATAGCGCTTTCATGAAAAACGGCATCAAGGTGAGCTTGAGGGTGTCAGAGGCATACTTTTGCTTAAGCTGCTCCCTTAAAGCAACCAGCTCTGTGATGTCCAGCTCTTCGCAGTAAGTAAAATGGGGAATGGTCGATACCGACTCCATCATTTGCCGCGCCATAATGGCCTGCACCCCTTTTATGGGCACGACCTTGTCGGCAACTGTTGGTGGCGCGATAATTGGCGCATCGGCAGGCAAGCTTGAAAGCTGGCTGTCGGCCGGTGCTACATGGGTAAAACGCTCAATATCCTCTTTGTAAACCCGGCCGTGTTTGCCGCTGCCAGGCACTTTGGCAATATCAATATCCAGGCTGCGTGCCAGGCGCCGAACTGCCGGGCTAGCCAGCGCTTTCCCCTGTGGGACCAGGCTGGCCACTGTGGCTGCATTTGCACTGCCAGTGCCGGCATCTACCGTGGGTTCAACATGGGCAGTGGCCGTATCGGCTGCGGTTTCAATGGCATATAAAGGTGCATGCACCTTGGCCAGTTGGCCTTTGTCATAATGCAGCTTGATGATTTTTCCGGCTTTTATCGCCGGAATTTGCACCGAGGCTTTATCGGTCATCACATCACAGATGGGCTGATCTTCTTCAACCCTATCCCCTTCTGCAACCAGCCATTCAATCAGCTCACACTCCACAATGCCTTCGCCAATGTCCGGCAACAGAAAATCTTCAATCTGAACGCCACTTGGCAACTTGTCTGATGATGGCAAGGTTGTGGTGTCTGCTGGGTTTGATACTGGCGCTGCAGCAGCGCCGGCTTCATCCATTTGTACCGCATACAGCGGCATGTGAACCTTGGCTATCTCGCCCTTGGCATAATAAAGCTTGGCAATAACCCCCGGATATGGTGCCGGAATTTGCACCAAGGCTTTATCGGTCATCACGTCACAAATGGGCTGATCTTCTTCCACCCGCTCGCCTTCGGTCACCAGCCACTCAATCAGCTCACATTCAATCACGCCTTCACCGATATCCGGCAAAATAAAATCTTTGATCATCCGTAACTCCTAGAAATTGACCGAGGCCTTGATGGCTTCGAAGGTTTTCAGCGCATCCGGCATGTATTCCTTCTCGTGGATTAACGGATATGGGGTATCCAGACCACATACACGGGCAATGGGCGACTCCAAATACAAAAAGCATTCCTGTTGGATGGTGGCGGCGATTTCACCGGCAAATCCGCCGGTAAGCGGCGCTTCGTGGTTGATTAACAGCCGGCCGGTTTTACGCACCGACTGGGCAACACTTTCCACATCCCAAGGCGCCAGAGTGCGAAGGTCGATAACTTCACAATCAATGCCTTCTTTGGCCGCCATCTCGGCAGCGTTTTCAATCACTTCCATCTGGGCGCCCCAGGCCAGCAGGGTAATGTCCTTGCCTTCACGGACAACTTCGGCTTGTCCCAACGGCAACTCATAGGCATCTTCGGGCACGTCGTTCACCGATGCCCGGTATAACCGTTTGGGTTCAAAAAAGATCACCGGATTGGGGTCGTGAATGGCCGATAACAGCAAGCCTTTGGCCTGATAGGCATTGCGTGGCACCACCACTTTCAAGCCTGCCACCTGAGTGAAATAAGCTTCTGGCGACTGGGAGTGATAATGCCCCCCGGCAATGCCGCCGCCATAAGGGGTGCGAAAGGTCAGACCGCCCACATTGAACTGGTTACCGCTGCGATAACGGAATTTGGCTGACTCGTTCACAATCTGGTCAAAGGCGGGAAAAATGTAATCGGCAAACTGGATCTCCGCCACCGGTGTCATGCCGTGGGAGGCTAGCCCGTTGGCAAAGCCGGCAATCCCCTGCTCCGTTAATGGCGTATTGAAACAGCGGGCCTTGCCGAATTTGTCCTGTAAGCCGGAGGTGGCGCGAAACACTCCGCCAAAATGGCCTACGTCTTCACCAAATACCAGTAATTTATCATCCGCTGCCATCGCCAGCATCAAGGCGTTATTAATGGCTTGCAGCATGTTCATCTTGGCCATGCTCATAATCTCCCTGCGGTTTTAGGATAGGCCTTGGGATATTTGGCCACATGGTTTTTCAGTTCCACAAGCTGCCGTTTGAGATTGGCGGTGGGCACGTCATACACATCTTCGATAATGGTATCCAGGTGCGGTGCCGGCACTTTTTCGGCAGTCTTAAGGGCATTGAGCACTTCTTGGCGATAACGTTGGTTAAGCTCCGCATCATCCTCTTCCGTGAGCCAACCTTTGTTGATTAGCCACAGCTTGAAGCGTTTTACCGGATCATGCTGTTGCCAGCGGGCTTCTTCATCCTTGGAGCGGTAGCCGGAAGGATCATCCGAGGAGGAATGAGCGCCCAAACGGTAAGTCATGGCCTCAATCAGCACCGGCTCACTGTGCTTGATGGCCCAAGCTCTGGCCTGCTGGGTAGCGGCCAGTACCGCCAGCATGTCGTTGCCATCCACCCGAATGGTATGCATGCCATACCCCAAGCCGCGGCTGGCAATGCCATTGCCGGCATATTGCTCTTCCGTGGGCGTGGAAATGGCGTAACCGTTGTTACGGCAAAAGAAAATCACCGGCACTTTATGTACGGCCGCCATGTTCAATCCCGCATGGAAATCCCCTTCCGAGGCCGCGCCTTCGCCAAAATAACAGATGGCCACATTACGTTTGCCCTGCATCTTCAAAGCGTAACCCACGCCGGATGCCTGAGGGATTTGGGTAGCCAATGGCGACGAGATAGTCTGAAAATTCAGCGCGTTACAGCCGTAATGAATGGGCATTTGCCGCCCTTTGCCCAAATCTTTTTCATTGCTGAACATCTGGTGCATGAAATCTTCCGTGGTAAAACCGCGGTAACGCAGCGCGGCATGTTCGCGATACTGAGCCAGGATAACGTCTTCATCATCCAGTGCCGCCACGCTGCCAATCACCGCGGCTTCTTCACCGGTGCAGGTCATGTAGAAACTGATGCGCCCCTGGCGCTGTGCCGCCAGCATGCGTTCATCCAGCGTACGGATAAACACGCAAGCATCAAATATTTTCCGCGATAAGGCTTCATCAATCTGGGGAAGCACGGCATTTTCATAAGGGGTGCCATCGGCTTGTAACAGTTTCAGAATGGGAATGTTAAGGGCATCCCTGTCCAGAAATGTTGCACGATGCACCACCTGTTGACTAACGGTAATGTTGCTCATGATGTGCTCTTATAGTTTGATTAAGCAGGATTTCTCCTGCCATTGGTTATAGTGCATTAGCAGCACACTAGGTTAACTTTAAACAGCTGACAATCTTTGTGATCCAGCTAACACCAAGTTTGATGGCTACCGTGCGTATAGCTAGCTTTACATATCAGGCCAATGTGGCGGACATCTCGGGCACGACACACAGCGCCGCCCGTTGTCCCACAGGGATATGACTGTTGGGAAATACAATGGCTTCGTCATCATGCTCCGCCACCACCGGCTGACCGTTTTCCATGGCTAAAACCTCACCTTTGGCAAATCGGGTAAAGTTGGGTAACCGCCCATCAAAGGTAAAGGCAAAATCGGGATAATGCTTGGTGATCACCCGGCATACCCGATATATCATCAGCGTCTCTGGCTGGAACTCGGCATCTGGCAATTGTGGCTGGCTCAACAAGTTACTGAGCAATGCTTGCATGGGCGCCAACTGCTGCGGGTCATTCTGGCCGAAGGGATGCACTTTGCCCAGCTCTACCGTAAAGGCTTCTGCTGCAAAATTGGCGGATGAGGCATAACTGAAGGTGGTGGTGGGTTCATGATGCAATAAAAACGCTTCCACGCCACCGGCGTTCAGCAAGGCCAATTGCCGTTTTGAGTGGGGCTTGCCGGGGCGATAAGGGCACACGGCAAAACGCTCATGGCGCGAAGCCCTGATGGCGGTATGCAAATCGTAATGCAGCCGTTGCCCGCCCCCGGTTTCAAAAAAGCGCCGCACATGGTGCTCCAGCCTTGCCGCCCGCTGTCTTTCAGCGTTTTGCGGCCCATTGCCCTCCCCATGGGCACCATTAAACAGCCGGTTCAGGTTTTCTTCTACAAAGCGGGTTCCCTTTATCATGGCCGGGGGGTTACCGAAGATAAACATCACCCGCTGACGTAAGGGCAAGGTTTGTTTGATGATGTTGTGGATGAGGCGGTTGCAAAGCTCTATGGGGGCGGTTTCATTGCCGTGAATGCCACAGGACAACACTATGTCATGGTGGGCTACGGCCGCAAGCGGGGAAAACACCACAACCCCGCTGTCCCATAATTCCACTTGGGTATGGCCGGCGATGGTGGCCGATGCAGTGGGGCTTGCCAACGGGTTGGCCAGTGTCAGCTTCAAAAAGTCAGCCTGTTGCAGAAGTTGCTGCAGCACGGTTTTCTCCTTAGGTTAACGTTCCCTGAGTGGCTCATGGTAGCACATCCGGTCATGCCGGCTGGATATGACTTATGCCTAAATGATGATTGTAAATTGTCAGGATTTGATGAATAATTTTAGCCATCCAGACATCTAAAAGGGTTATCTATGGCAATTGCAACATTTGGCGCCGGCTGTTTTTGGGGCGTGGAATATTTTTTTCGGCAGGTTCCCGGGGTACTCAGTGCAACCAGTGGCTATATGGGCGGTGGCGATAAACCGGTCACCTATGAACAGGTGAAAACCGGCAACACCGGCCATGCCGAAGTGGTACAGATTGAATATGACCCACAGCTTGTCAGCTATGATGCACTGCTGCAGGTTTTCTGGAAAAACCACAACCCCACCAGTCTCAACAAGCAAGGTGCGGATATGGGCACTCAATATCGCAGTGTGGTGTTTTTTCACGACCAAGCACAGAAACAACTCGCCGAAACGTCAAAACTTGCCTTAATGCGCAGCGGCAAATGGGGCATGCGCCAAATAGTCACCGAAATCGTGCCCGCTCAAACCTTTCATCCGGCAGAAGCGTACCACCAGGATTATATCCGCAAACATGGTTTGCCCAGTTGTCACATAGCATATTGATGGCTAAGATAATTATCGGGTTCTCTAATAAAGATAAAACGTCATTCATCAACCTGATTTTTAAAAGGATTTAATATGAAGTGCCATCAGTTAGCTGCCGTGCTTATGGGAACGTTATGCTTGTCAGTGGCCCAAGCTTCCGAGGAAAAACTGCCCTATTGTTCACAGGAACATTGCGAAAAAATCTTGCATAACAAGCTGTTGAACCAAGCCAATATGGTGGTCTGGAAAGGTGATAGTGAGATTATCAAGACATTCACTTTTGACCTGGATAAGGACGCAAAGCTGTCATCTGTGACCCAAGGTGTCAAGCAAATAACCAATCTCTCTGATAATGCCATTACGTATGTTCCGGCAGAGTCCTGTAAAAGTGGCAGCTGCTCCACGTCAATCAGCTATAGCTATGAGACTGACGCAGAACTGATTGGTATCGTTGCCGTGTTTATCTACTACGATGGGCAGTTGCTTGATGTCGATATTAATGAGCACAGGCTCCCAAAAAGCCAGTTAACATCCCGCAAGTGAAATAGCAAAACGCACTCTGATGAGTGCGTTTTTTCAATGCCATGACAGGCAGCCTATGTGGTAATGGTACGCTGCCGTCAGCCCTCGCCTTTCAGCGCATTTTTAACCAGCTGCTGCGCATCGCGCATCAGTTGTTCCAGATGCTGCTCGTCAACAAAACTTTCGCCGTAGATTTTAAAGAGTGCTTCGGTACCGGAAGGTCTGGCGGCAAACCAGCCATTAGCCGTGGTCACTTTGATGCCACCAATGGCCGCACCGTTGCCCGGGGCATGGGTGAGTACGGCAGTAATGGCATCACCCGCCAGTGTGCTGGCATTAAGGGTGTCGCCATTCAGACGGCCAAAGCGGGCTTTTTGCTTGGCATTAATGGGGCTGTCAATGCGGCGGTAATAACAGCGGCCAAATTTGGCAACCAGCGTTTCATAATGCTCGGCTGGGGTTTTACCGGTCACGGCAATGATTTCAGCGGCAAGCAGCCCCAGGATTATGCCGTCTTTATCGGTGCACCAGGTGCTGCCGTCCTGCTTAAGGAACGCCGCACCGGCACTTTCTTCACCGCCAAAAGCCAAAGAGGCATCCGCCAGCCCGTCAACAAACCATTTGAAGCCTACCGGCACTTCACAAAGCTCCCGTTGGTGAGATGCCACGATTTTGTCAATCAGCGCACTGGAAACCAGGGTTTTGCCGATTTTCAGCTGGGCTGACCACTGGGGGCGATGGCTGAGCAGGTAATCAATGGCCACCGCCAGATAATGGTTGGGATTCATCAAACCGCTACCGGGGCAGACAATGCCGTGGCGGTCATAGTCGGGATCGTTACCGATACACACATCATATTCATTCTGGTGTTTCAGCAAGCCGGCCATGGCATAGGGTGAAGAGCAATCCATGCGGATTTTGCCGTCTTTATCCAGTGGCATAAAGCCAAAGGTGGGGTCTACTTTGTCATTCACCAAGGTGATGTCAAGGCCATAGCGTTCGGCGATTTTTTCCCAGTAATAGATGCCTGAACCCCCAAGAGGGTCAATGCCGATTTTCACCCCGGCCCTGGCAATGGCAGCCATGTCAATCACCTGCACTAGCGCGGTGACATAAGGCGTGATCAAATCCTGCTGCTTAATCAATCCGATAGCTGATGCCGTGCCGTAATTGAGTTTTTTGACGCCTTCCAGCTGGTTTGTCAGGTACGCATTGGCGCGGTTTTCAATCCAACTGGTTATCTCCCCTTCCGCTGGGCCGCCATGGGGGGGATTGTATTTGATGCCGCCATCCTGAGGCGGATTGTGGGATGGGGTGATGATGATCCCATCACTCAGTGCCAAATCGCCCTTAGCTTTTCCCTCATTGGCCGCCACAATGGCCTGGGATACCACTGGGGTGGGCGTAAAACTTTCGTGTTGCTGCACCACCACATTGACCTCATTGGCCAACAGGACTTCCACGGCTGAAATGTATGCCGCTTGTGACAAGGCATGGGTGTCCATCCCCAGAAACAACGTGCCGTTTATGCCTTGCTGCTGACGATAATCCACCACGGCCTGCACGATGGCCCAGATGTGGTTTTGGTTGAAGCTGCCATTAAACGCACACCCCCGATGGCCAGAGGTGCCAAAGCTGACCCGCTGTGCAGGCTGGGTGACATCCGGCACTTGCCGGTAATAAAGGCTCATCAATCTGGGAATGTTCACCAGATCCTGTTGCTGGGCGGTTTGACCGGCGCGTTGGTGTAGGGCCACAATACTCTCCTTGTGCTGTTAAACTCTGTAATGTCAGGCTAGCGGTAACACTTCATCGGCAATGGTGTGTGCCCGGGTTTCATTGCATCCCAGTTTTTCCAGTGCTTCCAATAAAATGGCGTGTTTTTTCCCGGTATTGTTATTGGTGGTTACCCAATAGCCGCTATTGCCTATCTCCTTGGGATTGGCAGATTTGCTGGCGGCCAGTAACGCGGCTTTTGAGGTGGCGAAATACAAGCGATCCCGCCCCTGCACCTGCAACACTTTTTCAAACTGCTGCGGCATTTGCTGGTACAGTGCTTCCAGCACAAACAGAAAACGCCCTACCGCGCCTTTTTGCGCTTCAAGCACATTGGCGGTATAGAGCTGTTCAAAATTGATGGACTCGGTGATGGGCGGCAGGCTATTGGGGGTGTAGGAGGTTTCCATCCCGGGATGGCTTACGGTCTCCGGGGTGTCTTCAGCATGAACAGTCAATGACGCCAGCCCCAGTAAACGGCGCAATATGTCCGATGCACTTTCACCGATCCGCTCGGTTTTGCCGGCAATAAAGCGATAGAGTTCGTCATCCACTTCAATATATTTCATGCCTTTTTCCTGTGAATAGTCCAGTGATGGGTTGTTGACCAGCAGACTAACCGCCATGGCCTTATCGGTAATACAACACAAAAGTATGCCACAAACTCACTATGGGAAAAGCACAAATCCATGAAAAAACGGTAAATGCGCCCTCACCGTATTTCTGCCCGAAAAAGCCGGTGAAAAACCGGGCAATCACCGCTGTAAAAATCATCAGGCAAGGTTTGGCGCTTGTATTGCTGTGAGCTTTGCCGCAAAATTTTTCACCATAAGATGGAACCAATCCGGGATGGCCGCCGTTACCGGCTAAACCGATGCAGGAGAAATAATGTTTTACACAGAAGCCGGTAGTGGTATTCCGGTAGTATTAATCCACGGTTTGTTTGGTGATGGTGATAACCTCAAGGCATTGGCACACGCACTGGAAACGGATTATCGGGTGATCCGCATCGATTGTCCCAATCATGGCCGCAGTGAGCACCTTGCCGAAATGGGTTATCCGCAAATGGCCCGGATGCTGGGGCAGCTGCTGGATGAACTGGACATCAGCAAAGCCCATTTTGTTGGCCATTCCATGGGTGGGAAAATCGCGCTGGCCACCGCCCTGTTAATGCCCCAACGAGTGTTGTCCGTTGTGGCTGCCGATATTGCGCCGGTGGCTTACAGCAATCGGCACGACAAGGTGTTTGCCGCCATGGCGAACTTGCCGCTTGACAGCAAGGATCGCCGGGAGGCATTACAGCATTTGCTGGATGCCGGCGTGGATGAAGCCACCGCCCAGTTTTTGCTGAAAAGCCTGCGCCGCACGGCCGGCGGCTTTGAGTGGAAACTCAATCTGCCCGGGCTTATCAACAGCTACCCCAATATCATCGGCTGGTTCAATCCCACGACTCGCCCCGACTTTCTGACGTTCAACGGCCCCACGTTCTTTTTGCACAGCGCCGATCCGGTTTACGTCAACAGCAGTTACCGCGATGAGATTGTTAAACAGTTTCCCCAGGCAGAGTCCAAGGCCATTACCGGCACCGGCCACTGGTTACATGCCCAGAAACCGGCATTATTTAATCAGCTGGTGCGGGATTTTCTCCACAAACACGCCTCCGGTCAGTGAAGCGGCATTCATGATATAGCAGCAGTGGTATCAATGTGCTATAGTCGCGCCTCTTTTATGCCCGATAATAGATTCCGATAATTTTTAAGGAGCTAACAGCGGCTCCCAGGGCCATTTCGGGTAAGCGGTACAGGTTTGGGTACCGGGGTGATGGAGAGTGAGGGTTGACCACGGTCAATCCAGCGCAGTTAGCATTCGGACAGCGACGTCCGATGAAAAGAACAAGATAAATGGCAAAAGAATCATCTGACAGAACGACCATCGACCTTTTTGCCAATGAGAAGCGTCGGGGCCGTCCGAGGAGTAATCCCCTTCCCAGAGAACAGCAGTTACGCATCAACAAACGTAACCAGGTGAAACGGGACAAGGAAAAAGGATTGAAACGGATTGAGTTAAAGGTGTCACAAGATTTGTATGATGCCTTGAACGAACAGGCTTCGGCCAGTAACATCAGCCGCAGTCAACTGATCGAACATATTTTGCTGCAGAACGTTGATAACCTCTGCGAGTCTTAATGGATCAGAATTGTATCACGCACTAGTTAGTTGAATTAAAGGAAAGACGATGGCAACTGTAGGTCTTTTTTTCGGAAGCGATACCGGTAACACCGAAGCCGTAGCCAAAATGATCCAGAAAAAACTGGGTAATAAAATGGTGGAAGTAAAAGATATCGCCAAAAGCACCAAAGAAGATATCGCCGCTTATGATCTGTTGATCCTCGGTATCCCCACCTGGTATTACGGTGAATCCCAATGCGATTGGGATGACTTTTTCCCTGAACTGGAAAAAATCGACTTCACTGACAAGTTGGTGGCCATTTTTGGTTGTGGCGACCAGGAAGATTACGCTGAGTATTTCCTCGATGCCATGGGGACACTGCGTGACATCGTTGAAGCCCGTGGCGCCATCATTATCGGCCACTGGCCCACTGCCGGTTATGAGTTTGAAGCCTCAAAAGCCCTGGTGGACGACAAGCACTTTGTGGGATTGGGCATTGATGAAGACCGCCAGCCCGAACTGACCGAAGAGCGGGTTGATGCCTGGGTAAAACAGATTTACGACGAGATGTGTCTGGCCGAGTTGGAAGACTGAACGGACAACATGTTTGACAAGGCGGCTTAAAGGCCGCCTTTTTATTCAATCACTAACACCTTATATGAACCGTAACACTCAACACTGGGACATCTTTTGCACCGTCGTGGATAACTACGGCGACATCGGTGTTACCTGGCGCCTTGCCCGGCAGTTGGCTCATGAATACGCCCTTGACATCCGTTTGTGGGTGGATGATTTGCAAAGCTTTGCCCATATTCTGCCGATGCTGGACCCTCAACAGCCTCAGCAATGCTTTGACGGCGTGACCATTTTGCATTGGCAAACGCCCCTCCCCAGGGAGTGGCAACCCGGAGACGTGTTGATTGAAGCCTTTGCCTGTGAATTACCGCCGCAGGTGCTGCGCCTTTTGCCCACACTGCCCTCACCTCCTGTATGGATCAATCTGGAATACCTGTCGGCAGAAGCCTGGGTGGATGATTGCCATGGCCTGGCATCCCCGGCCCTTGACGGGGTGAAAAAGGTTTTTTACTTTCCGGGGTTCAGCGCCCAATCCGGCGGGCTTATCTGCGAGCAGGCGCTCTTTGAACAGCGCGATGCATGGCAACACTCGTCGCAGGGCAAAAAGTCCCTGTGGCAGTCTCTGGGGCTTGATATTGCCGAGAATGACATCGTCATCAGCCTGTTTTGTTATCAGCATGCACCAATGGATGGGCTGTTGGCGTTGTGGCGGGACGGGCCACAAACACATCATCTGCTGGTGCCAGCGGGCAAGGCATTTGATGCCATCACCCCATGGCTGCAACAGCAGTCATTCACCCGGGAAAATGATGGGCTGCATGTGGCAGGTCATCTGCATGTCCACCGGCTCCCCATGACCAATCAGCAAGGTTATGATCAGCTGCTGTGGAGCTGTGATTTCAATATTGTCCGCGGGGAGGATTCCTTCTTGCGGGCCCAATGGGCGGCCAAACCTTTCATCTGGCACATTTATCCTCAGGAAGAGGACGCCCACCTGCTAAAACTGGATGCTTTTATGCAACGTTATTGCCATAATCTGTCCAGCACCGTGGCCAATGACTGGCAGCAGCTTAATCTTGCGTTCAATCAACAAGATGCCGAAGCTGTTTGTCACTATTGGCAAAAATTGATACCTGTCAAGGGGGCGTTGTTGCAACATGCGAAACAATGGCCTATTGACGCAATAAATGACGCAGATCTGGCAAACAGGCTAGTGAAAATGGTCAAAAACGGCTAAGATGCTGCGCTGAACTGAAAAACCGTGAAATATAGGAATCTACGTAATGAAAACTGCTCAGGAAGTCCGCGCAGGTAACGTGATCATGGTTGACGGCAACCCTATGGTTGTACTGAAAACCGAATACAACAAATCCGGCCGTAACGCTGCTGTTGTAAAAATGAAACTGAAGAACCTGCTGCAAGGTTCAGGTACTGAAACCGTATTCAAGGCTGATGACAAACTGGATGACATCCAGCTGGAACGCCTGGAATGTACCTATTCCTACTTTGCCGATCCAATGTATGTTTTCATGGATGCCGAGTACAACCAGTACGATGTTGAAGCTGAAAACATGGGCGATGCCATCAACTATATCGTGGATGGCATGGAAGAAATCTGCCAGGTTACCTTCTACGAAGGCAAAGCGATTTCTGTTGAAATGCCAACCACCATCGTGCGTGAAGTGGGTTATACCGAACCTGCTGCCCGTGGCGACACTACCGGTAAAGTGATGAAACCTGCCAAACTGGTAGGCAGCGATTTGGAAGTGATGGTTGCTGACTTCGTGAAAGAAGGCGACAAAATCGAAATCGATACCCGCACCGGCGAGTTCAAAAAACGCGTATAACCGTGTTAACGCTCAGGCGTTATGCGGCATGAAAAAGGCATCCTTAAGGATGCCTTTTCTTTTGGCCGATTGTTGGTGAAAACGTTCCGGCCTTGTCAGCCATTTCAAACCAGATGCCGGTAAACCAACAGCGCGGCCTTCCCTATGGGGCCAAATGCCAACAGCATGAAGACCACCATGACCGCAACGTAGGTTAACCGGCGCAGATAACGCCAGCCATGATACATAAGGCGCTAGCGTTAACCGATTTTTTCCAGGCCGCCCATATAGGGACGCAGCACTTCCGGTACGGTAATGGAACCGTCTGCGTTTTGATAGTTTTCCAGTACAGCCACCAAGGTACGGCCAACTGCCAGCCCGGAACCATTCAGGGTATGCAGCAGTTTGGGCTTTTTGTCATCCTTACCGCGATAACGCGCCTGCATGCGACGCGCCTGGAAGTCTTTCATGTTGGAGCACGAAGAGATTTCCCGGTAAGTATCCTGTGCCGGCAGCCAGACTTCAATGTCATAGGTCTTGGCCGCGCTAAAACCCATGTCGCCGGTGCACAACACAATGACCCGGTAAGGCAGGCCCAGTTTCTGCAGTACGGTTTCAGCGTCCTTGGTCAGGCTTTCCAGCTCATCCATGGAGGTTTCAGGTTTGGCCAGTTTTACCAGCTCCACCTTGTCAAACTGGTGCTGACGGATAAGGCCACGGGTATCTTTGCCGTAGGAGCCGGCCTCACTGCGAAAACATGCGGTTTCTGCGGTGAGTTTAATGGGCAGGTCTTCTTCATCCACAATGCTGTCCCGGGCCAGGTTGGTCAACGGCACTTCTGCAGTAGGGATAAGGTGCAAGCTCTGCCCTTCTTCCGTGGCAGGCTTGGTATGAAACAAATCTTCAGCAAATTTTGGCAACTGGCCGGTACCCAGCAAGCTGGCATCATTCACCAGTAGCGGCACGTAGGTTTCGGTGTAACCGTGGGACTGGGTATGCAAATCCAGCATGAATTGCGCCAGCGCCCGGTGCATGCGGGCAACCTGGCCTTGCATTACCACAAAACGGGCACCGGTAAGTTTTACCGCACTCTTGAAATCCAGCCCTTTGACCTGCTCGCCAAGATCCACATGATCCTTAACGGGGAAATCAAACGTGCGCGGTGTGCCCCAACGGCGCACTTCAACGTTTTGGGATTCATCCGTGCCAACCGGAACCGACTCATCCGGCAGGTTTGGCATGCTCATGGCGATGGCATTGAGATCGCTGAGCAGCTGAGCCAGTTCCTGCTTTTTGGCATCCAGCTCACTGCCAAGCTCATTTACCTTGGCCATGATTTCACAGACATCTTCACCCTTGGCTTTTGCCTGTCCGATGGTTTTGGACATAGCGTTACGACTAGCCTGCAGCGCTTCGGTTTCTACCTGCAGGGCTTTGCGTTTTTCTTCCAGCTTGGTCAGCCGGTCGACATCAAGAATAAAACCACGGGTAGCCAACCGCTCTGCAGTGGTGGCAAGTTCATTACGCAGATATTTAGGATCTAACATCTTCTTGTCTTTAGTTATTAAACGCGTGAAAAAATCAGTTGCTGCCCCAGGAACACCATCAACAGACAGATCCCCAGATTCAGTACCACATTTAAGAATGCCTTCAGCCATTCCCCCGCTTGTATCAGTAACAGGGTTTCATTGGAGAATGTGGAAAAGGTTGTCAGTGCGCCGAGCAACCCCACACCTATCAGCGCCTTGATTTCCGGACTGATATGGCTCACCTGCCCCAACGCAAAAACGGTGCCCATCATAAAAGAGCCCAAGACATTGACCACCAGTGTACCAAAAGGGAAACCCGTGCCAAATAGCTGAATCATAAATAACGAAATAAGATTGCGCAAAACCGCGCCGGTTGCGCCGCCCAAGGCGACCCATAAAAGATTATTCATAACGTTTGCGCTCGCTGAGCATATCAAGTTGTTGTAGCTGTTTTAGTTTTTCTGCCATGCGTTTTTCAAAACCGCGCATGGACGGCTGATAAAAGCGGCTGTTTTTCAGGGCTTCGGGGAAATAGTTCTCACCGGCGGCATAAGCATGGGGCTCATCATGGGCGTAACGGTACTCTTTCCCGGCGCCCATCTCTTTTAGCAGTTTGGTAGGCGCATTGCGAAGGTGCAACGGCACGGCTTCACCGCTGGTGTCTTTGGCCAGTTGCCTGGCAGCCTTGAATGCGGTGTAAACGGCGTTGCTTTTGGGCGCCAGTGCCAAATACACAATGGCCTGGGCAAAGGCCCGTTCGCCTTCGGCAGGCCCTACCCGATGAAAGCATTCCCAGGCATTGAGCGCCACGGTCATGGCCGTCGGGTCCGCATTGCCTACATCCTCTGAGGCAATGGCCAGTAACCGGCGCCCCACATACAAAGGGTCACAGCCGCCTTCCAGCATCCGGCAATACCAATACAATGCGGCATCCGGTGCAGAGCCACGGATGGATTTATGCACGGCGGAGATGAGGTCATAATACTGATCGCCGTTTTTATCAAAACGGGCCAGTTGCTGGCCGGATACCTGCACCAATAACTGCTCGCTAAAGGTGTCGCCGTCGGACAGCATGTCGCTCATCAGTTCCAGCAGATTCAGCGCCCGGCGCCCGTCACCATCCGCCACCTGAGCCAGTTGGGTTAACACGGCCGCTGGCATGATTAGCCGCCTGGCCCCCAGCCCGTTGTCATCGTCACTGAGCGCCCGCTGGATTAACAGTGCAATGTCCGCATCGGTCAAGCGGTTAATGAGGTATACCCGCACACGGGATAACAGTGCGTTGTTGATTTCAAACGAGGGGTTTTCCGTGGTGGCACCAATGAAAATCACCGTGCCATCCTCAATAAACGGCAAAAAGGCATCCTGCTGGCTTTTATTGAAGCGGTGCACTTCATCCACGAACAGCAATGTCCGCTGCCCACGCGATTGGGCAATGGCTTGCGCATGTTCAATGGCGGCGCGGATCTCTTTTACCCCGGAGGTGACCGCAGAGATGCGCTCCACATGGGCGTTGATGCTGTGGGCTATCAATTCTGCCAGTGTGGTCTTGCCGGTACCGGGCGGCCCCCAGAACATCATGGAGTGGGCTTTACCGGCTTCCAGTGCCTGGCGCAGGGGTTGCCCTTCGCCAAGCAGATGCTGCTGACCAATATATTGCGCCAGCGTTGTGGGGCGCATTCTGGCGGCAAGCGGCCGAAAATCCGGCGCAAAATCAAAACTCATACTGGACATGAATTATTGGCCATGGTTAATGCGTTGGTCATCCACATACACCCCTTGGGCGGGTGTAAACGTGAACAACCCCTGGTCAGCAGCCGTTAATGGTTGCTGTTTTGCCAGGGTGAACAGGCTCTTGTTGCCTTGGGTGTCATCCAGGCTCAGGCTGGTTAACTGGTTACCGGAAAAACAGACCTCCACCTGCTGTACACCGCTGTCTGCCTGCTTGGGCGTAATGGTATAGCAGTCACCGGACGCGGTGATATGGTATTGCGACCAGGTTGCCTGATCGCGCTGCACCAGCAAGGTGATGGGCGATGCGGCAATGGCATCAGAAAACCCGAGTACGCTGACCTCTTCGGCAAAAGGGTTATAAATCCATACATCCTTGCCATCTGCCACAATCAGCGATTCGTCCGGCTGGGTCAGATGCCAGTAAAAGCGGTTGGGCTGGGACAATGCCAGCATGCCGCTGCCTGACTGGATTTTCTTGCCGTTGATATCGGTCACCAACTGGGCGAATTCCGCTTTTAATGCCCCATTGGCATCCAGTTTGGCCTGCAGTTGTTGTTCCGTGCTCTGGGCTTGTACCTGCAAACTGCCCAGCAGTAACAGCACACCTAACAATTTTTTCATGAATACCTCTTGCGGCTTTTATCTGGGTGGTGGTGGTGCCAGCACTTCACGATTGCCGTTATGCCCCTGGGCGCTGACCACCCCTTGCATCTCCATTTGTTCAATGATGCGAGCGGCCCGGTTGTAGCCGATTTTAAATTTGCGCTGCACACTGGAAATGGAGCCGCGACGGGTTTCCGTGACAAACGCCACGGCTTCATCGTAAAGCTCGTCGCATTCATCATCACCGCCCTCGGGCGCCTCTCCGGGCAGCAGTACCTGTTCGCCGTCGCTGGCGCCTTGCAAAATCTCATCAATGTATTGCGGTTTGCCACGGGCGTGCCAGTCAGCCACCACATTGTGCACTTCATCGTCGCCGATAAATGCACCATGAACCCGCACGGGAACGCCGCTGCCCGGAGGCAGGTACAGCATGTCCCCCATGCCCAGCAGGGTTTCGGCCCCTTGCTGATCGAGAATTGTGCGCGAGTCAATTCGGGATGACACCTGAAAGGCAATGCGGGTGGGAATGTTGGCCTTGATAAGCCCGGTGATTACATCCACCGAGGGGCGCTGGGTGGCCAAAATCAGGTGAATGCCGGCCGCCCGGGCTTTTTGGGCAATGCGGGCAATCAGCTCTTCCACTTTTTTGCCCACAATCATCATCATGTCGGCAAATTCATCCACAACCACCACAATGGACGGCAGTTTTTCCAGCTCGCTGGGAGCCTCTTCCATGCTTTGGCCTTCACGCCACAAGGGGTCGAGCAGCGGCTCACCGGCGGCTTTGGCTTCTGCCACCTTGGCGTTATAGCCTTTAAGGTTACGCACGCCCACCGCCGACATCAGCTTATAACGGCGCTCCATCTCCCCAACGCACCAACGCAAGGCATTGGCGGCTTCTTTCATATCAGTGACCACTTCACAAAGCAGATGAGGGATGCCCTCATATACCGACAGCTCCAGCATTTTCGGGTCAATCATGATAAAACGCACGTCATCCGGGCTGGATTTATACAGCATGCTGGTGATCATGACATTCACCCCCACGGATTTCCCGGAACCGGTGGTACCGGCTACCAGCAGGTGGGGCATTCTGGCCAGGTCAACCACCACCGGCTCACCGGCAATATCCTGACCAAGCACCATGGTGAGCGCCGATTTATGCTCTTGGAATGCCTGGCAATCCAGCACATCCCGCAAGAAGACGGTTTCGCGGAATTTATTGGGCAGCTCCAACCCCACATAGGCTTTGCCCGGGATCACCTCAACCACCCGCACGCTTTCGGCCAGCAGGGAGCGCGCCAAATCCTTTGACAGGTTGGAAATTTTGGAAGCCTTGATGCCGGGTGCCAGTTCCAGTTCAAAGCGGGTAATCACCGGCCCCGGATAAACACCCACCACTTGGGCCACAATATTGAAATCCGCCAGTTTGGCTTCCACCAGGCGCGCCACGTGTTGCAGCTCTTCTTCGGAAATCGGATTGTTTTTACGGTTGGGCACATTGAGCAGTTCCAGACTGGGCAATGGTGCCATGGGCTTGGCCGGCGTGCCGGTGTCTTGCCCCGGCAACACAATGATGCCGTTTTCCACCCGGGCGCTTTGGGCTTTCAACTGCTGGCGTTTGCGCTGACCGGCTCGAGCATTGTCATTGGCCGGAGTGTGGTCAAACTCGATGGTGTCATCAGCCACATCGAGAGCTTCCTCTTGCGGGTTCGCCGCGAAATGGATTTGCGGCTCCACCCGGGGTTTGGCATGTTCCGTAACCGGTGTGTCGGCTTTTTTACTGAAACGGGACAACAATCCGCCACTGGCAGGTTCTTCAGCCAACGGCTCGTCTGCATCCTCCTCTTCGGGCGCGGCGTTGGCAGCTGCCTCTGCCTGTTTTTGCCGCCGCTGACGATATTTGTCAACCACAGACATAAAGCCCTGGGTATCGGCAGTGTCGGCACTACGGGCAAACATCTGGGGCAAGTGCCAGAGTTTTTTCAGGCACCACAAGGTGGCCAGTCCCAGCATTTCGGTGATGGTAATCCAGCTTATGCCTGTCATGAGGGTGAAACCTGCGCCCACAAAACATAACAGCAGTAAGGTGGTACCCAACTGGTTAAAATAGGGCAACATGCCCTGCCAAATCACGTCACCTGCCACGCCGCCGGCTGAAAATTCATAAATGTCATTGGCATTCATGCTGGCCAATGCCGCCAACCCCAGCAGCATCAGCAAAAAACCCACCAGGCGCAAGCCTACGGAGAAATAGTCAATCTCACTCAGATGATGGGTCCGTTTGAACAGCAACCATCCCGCCGAGGCAATCACCATCGGCAACACAAAGGCGGTATACCCCAAAAAATAAAAGAGTACGTCGGCAATCCAGGCACCTACCTGCCCGGTGAGGTTATTCACTTTTCCCTGAAAATTGGCCTGGCTCCAGCCAGGATCGCCGGGATTAAAGCTGCTAAGCGCCAACAAAACATACACCGCCAACATGCAGCAGAGGATCAGTCCGCCTTCTTGCAGACGTTGCAAACCGCTAAGGGTTTTTATGCTTTTTCCCTGAGACAAATGAAACTTCCGTCTGAGCAAATATGAATGACACCTAAGATACCAGAATCTAGCCAAAGGTGCAGTGCTATCAACAAGGTAAGTGGTGATTGAACAAGCGCCGGTACAGCTTGGGTTAAGGCGTTTTGCAAGGATTTGTACAAATAAAAAACAGCCGGTAAAAACCAGCTGCTTTGACGTAAGACTTAAGAGGAGATGGCGATGCGGTTGGTCTGCTTAACTTCTTCCATCACCACGTAGGTTCTGGTATCTGAAACAGATGGCAGTTTTAGCAAGGTTTCCCCTAATAGTTTGCGATAAGCGGACATGTCTGATACCCGGGTTTTCAACAAATAGTCAAAATCGCCAGAGACCAGATGACATTCCTGGATGTCATCCAGCAACTGTACCGCGCGGTTGAACTTATCGAACACCTCCGGGGTATCCCGGTTCAGGGTGATTTCCACGAATATCAGCAGTGAAGCATCCAGATAATGGGGGTTTACCAGCGCGGTATATCCGCTAATAAAACCATGTTTTTCAAGTCTTTTAACCCTTTCGAGGCAAGGGGTCGGGCTCAGTCCCACCCGTTTTGACAGCTCCACGTTGGAGATGCGGCCGTCATTCTGCAATTCAATGAGAATGTTGCGGTCGATGCGATCGAGATCTTTGATGGAATTTTTCTTATTATCAGCCATTTTTTTAACCTTGTTTTATTTCTAAAACAGTTTTTTATATTGCGTATGTAGAAAGTTAAGCAGCATATACTGCTTTGGCAAGTCTATACTAGACTTTCCTGATTGTTTTTTGTCAGGATCGCAATTATAACAAATATACCATACCCGGCTGCGGGATAAATTCAACTTGAGGCGCAAAAATGAAGATAGGTGTTCCAAAAGAGATAAAAAACCATGAATACCGAGTTGGCATCGTCCCCTCCGCTGCTCGCGAACTGACCATGCAAGGCCATGATGTTTACATCGAGCACAATGCAGGACTTGGCAGCGGCTTTAGCAACGATGATTACATTGCCGCAGGCGCCGCCATTCTTGACAGCGCCGATGAAGTGTTTGCCACTGCAGACATGATAGTAAAAGTCAAAGAACCCCTTGCCGTTGAACGGGCCAAATTGCGCCACGACCAAATCCTGTTCACTTACCTGCACCTGGCGCCGGATCTTGCCCAAACAGAAGATTTATTAAAAAGTGGTGCCGTGTGCATTGCTTATGAAACCGTTACCGATGACAAAGGCGGATTGCCCTTGCTGGCCCCCATGTCTGAAGTGGCTGGCAGGATGTCGGTTCAGGCCGGTGCCATGGCGCTGGAAAAATCCCACGGCGGCTGCGGCATGTTGCTGGGCGGGGTGCCCGGTGTGGAGCCTGCCAAAGTGGTGATTATTGGCGGTGGCATGGTGGGCACCAATGCTGCCCAGATTGCGGTGGGCATGGGTGCCGAAGTGGTCGTGTTAGATCGCTCCGTTGAGGCCTTGCGCCGTATCAATGCCCAGTTTGGTGCTGCGGTGACCACCGTGTATTCCACTGCAGATGCCATTGAGCGTTATGTCACTGCAGCTGATTTGGTGATTGGCGGGGTACTGATTCCCGGTGCCCAGGCACCCAAGCTGGTGACCAAAGCCATGGTGAAAAAAATGAAACCCGGCAGTGCCATTGTGGATGTGGCCATTGATCAGGGCGGCTGCGTTGAAACCTCCCATGCCACCACTCATCAGGCACCCACCTATATTGTGGATGATGTGGTGCATTATTGCGTGGCCAACATGCCTGGTGCTGTGGCAAGAACCTCTACCTTTGCCCTGAATAACGTCACCCTGCCCTACATTATGAAACTGGCCCGCATGGGCTACAAAGAAGCCTTGCTGGATGACAAGCACCTGCTGGCAGGACTGAACGTGATGCATGGCAACCTCACTTGCAAAGAAGTGGCCGAATCTCACAATCTGGCATACACCCCGGCACTTAGCCTGTTACAATAATCATCGAATTATTAACGGTTATGGGATAAGGAGCCGTGGTGCTCCTTTTTTTTCGATTGGGGCAATCTTGATTATGCCGGGAAGCAACCTTTACCCCCTGAATCAAATTACCTACAATCGCGGAAAATTTTGAAAGGCATGGAGGAATTTATGAGCCAAGCTAAACATTGTCATCTGCTTATTCTGGGATCTGGCCCTGCCGGATATACCGCTGCAGTTTATGCGGCTCGTGCAAATCTGAAGCCTGTGATGATCACCGGGATGCAACAGGGCGGACAATTGACCACCACCACTGAAGTGGAAAACTGGCCGGGTGACCCGGATGATCTGACCGGCCCCTTGTTGATGGAGCGGATGCACAAGCACGCCGAAAAATTCAATACGGAGATCATCTTTGATCTGATCAATCACGTGGATCTGCAGCAGCGCCCGTTTCGCCTTAGCGGTGACAACGGCGATTACACCTGTGATGCACTGATCATTGCCACTGGTGCATCCGCCCGCTATCTGGGACTGCCCTCTGAAGAGCTGTTCAAAGGCAAAGGGGTTTCTGCCTGTGCCACTTGTGACGGCTTTTTCTATCGCAATAAAAAAGTGGCCGTGATTGGCGGCGGCAATACCGCTGTGGAAGAAGCCTTGTATCTGTCCAACATTGCGGCTGAAGTGCATGTCATCCACCGCCGGGACAGCTTCCGCTCAGAAAAAATCCTGATTGACCGCCTGATGGAAAAAGCCCAAAACGGTAATGTCACCCTGCACCTTGATAGCACCCTGGATGAAGTGGTGGGTGATGACATGGGCGTTACCGGCGTTAAACTGAAAAACGTCAAAGACGGCAGCATCAGCGACTTGGAAGTGGCCGGCGTGTTCGTTGCCATTGGCCACAGCCCCAATACCGGGATTTTCGACGGCCAGCTGGAGATGAACAACGGCTATCTGAAGGTAAACAGCGGCATTAACGGCAATGCCACTCAAACCAGCATTCCCGGTGTATTTGCCGCTGGGGACGTGATGGATCAGTTCTATCGTCAGGCCATTACCTCTGCCGGCACTGGCTGCATGGCGGCACTGGATGCAGAACGTTATCTGGACGCGCAAAAATAATTGAAGCCTTCCATGAAAAATCCACCACTTGTTGGTGGATTTTTTATACCTGGTCATCTTACGCAGCCATTTTTCCCACAATTGGAAAAAACGTGGCAACAGTGCAGTAAAGCATGCATAGGCAAGCATTCGGCATAATCCAATCTCAATGCATAAAAAAGTCCGCAATCAATGCGGACTTTCTATGCATACCAGTGTGAATGTCACGTAATGCCGTCAGGCAATCAAGATAAAGCCGAAAAAGGCGATAACCGCCGTGATCAGGGCATAAGGTAACTGGGTTACCGCATGGCTCACCAGATTACAGCCGGAGCCCTGGGCCGCCAACACGGTGGAGTCGGAATAGAAACACGCCTGGCTGCCAAAGGATGATGCGGAGAGCAACGCGCCAATCACCAGGGGAATGTCTGCCCCCACCGAGATTGCCAGCGGCATCACAATGGGAATGGTGACCGCAAAAATACCCCAGCTGGAGCCGGTGGCAAACGCCAAAATGGCCATCGCCACAAACACAATGGCTGGCAGCAGTTGGGCGGTCATGTAAGGGCTCAGTACATTAATCACGTATTGGGGCAACATCAGCTGATCGCATACATTCTTGAACACAAACGCCGCAATAACGGTACCAATGGCCGGCAACATGCTTTTGAAGCCATTAATCATCTGATCCATCATTTCTGACAACGGCATTAAGCGCTGCACCGCATAATAGGGAATGGTAATCACCAGCGTGGCCAACAACCCTTTCCAGACGTCAATGTCAAAGTACACGGTAAATGCCACCAACAGCACGATGGGCACGAGGAAGTTATGCAATTTCCCCTGGCGATCGGCATGTTTGAACTCTTCTTCCATGGCCTTGACCGCATATTCATCGGATGTTTGCACGTCTTCATTGGCCATCAGCGCCCCATCCATTTTGCCTGCCTTGGCGGCCAGCTCGGCTTTTTTCATAGGGCCAATGGCCGGTACAATCCCGGCGGCAACCAATAGCACCATCAATACCGCCAGCCAGGCATACAACATGTAAGGAATCGCCTGCATGTACACATGAATGCCATCCCCCTTGGCAGCCACGCCGTTATCTACCAGCAAACCGCCAAAAAATACCGCCCAGGTGGACAGCGGCACAATCACGCATACGGGGGCCGCGGTGGAGTCGACAATATACGCCAGCATTTCCCGGGAAATTTTGAACCTGTCGGTGACCCGTTTCATGGTGGAGCCCACCGTTAAGGCGTTGAGATAATCATCAATGAAAATCACGATTCCCAGCACGAATGTCATCAGCAAGGAGGAGCGCGGCCCCTTGGCAAAACGCATGGCATTGTGACCAAAAGCCATTGCGCCACCCGTACGCACCAACAGGGCAATTAACGCCCCGAAACTGCCGCAAACCAGGATTAACCAACCGATGGTTTCATCCCCCATGACGCTCAATGACACTTCGGCAAAATTATTCAGTACCTCGCCGGGCTCCAACAACAACAAACCCGTTACGGCACCGATGATCAGCGCCAGAATCGGGCGCCGCAACCAAATGGCAAAAACCAACACCACAATGGGTGGAATAAGACTTAACGCTGTCGGCTCAGACATGCATTTAGTTCCCTAAGAGTAAAAACATATCGTTCAAAGATGCATTGCTACCCTAAAGCGTTGCACCTGTTAACTGCCAGGTAGGTTTTTGTCATGAACACTAATGCAGCTGTCTGGACACCATCCCAATAACATCCGGCTGAAAATAAATCGCTTCTGTCGTCTAGTCAACCAAATATCTATGCCCTGCCATGCAACTGCTCAAGCTGTAGCTATTCATGGTGTCTTTGTGATGGAATTCATACTATTAGCCACCAGGAACAGGCATAGAACACTTGGTTACAATTACTTGATTTTTGGTTATATATACGAAATAAACGCATATAGATTTATCAAGCAGCACCCGCTTTGCAAGTGAAAAACACCACTAAATCCTTACAGGGCAGTGATATGTGTTGTTTGTGTTGGAAAAATTTCCATCGCAATGGATAAATCAACTGAAAAATATAGATATTTTTTTATTTCCCTCTTTTTAAATGGGGGAAAATTCGCTATTGTTCCGAGTCCAATCTCATTTGTTTTAAACCATCAGCTTCGAGGTAATATGCGGCCTATTATTAAATCCCATAAACTGGACAGTGTATGTTATGACATTCGTGGTCCGGTTCATAAGGAAGCCCGCCGCCTAGAAGATGAAGGTCACCGAATCCTCAAGCTCAATATCGGGAACCCAGCTGTATTCGGCTTCGAATCCCCCGAAGAAATTGTCCGTGATGTGATCCTGAACCTGCCATCTTCTCAGGGTTATTGTGAATCCAAAGGTCTGTTCTCCGCCCGCAAGGCGATTGTGCAGCATTATCAGTCTGAAAATATCAAGGGTGTGGATATTGAGGACGTGTACATCGGCAATGGTGTATCAGAACTTATCATGATGTCGATGCAGGGGTTGCTCAACTCCGAAGATGAAGTGCTGCTGCCCTCCCCCGATTATCCATTATGGACCGCCGCGGTGAATCTTGCGGGCGGCAAGGCCCGCCATTACATCTGCGACGAGGAAGCCGACTGGTTCCCGGATCTGGATGACATTCGCAGCAAAATCACTCCCCGCACCCGTGGGATTGTGATCATCAACCCCAACAACCCAACCGGGGCGGTATATCCCAAAGAGTTATTGCTGGAAATCGTGGAAATTTGCCGTGAGCATTCATTAATCCTGTTTGCCGATGAAATTTACGACAAGATCCTGTACGACGGCGTGCAGCATACCCATGCGGCCAGTTTGTCTGATGACATTTTAACCATTACGTTTAACGGGTTATCAAAAGCTTATCGTGCTGCCGGTTTTCGCATTGGCTGGATGATGCTGTCTGGCAACCGTAAGGCAGCCAGAAGTTATATTGAAGGGCTGGAAATGCTCTCGTCCATGCGTTTATGTGCCAATGTGCCCAACCAGCACGGCATACAAACCGCCCTGGGCGGATATCAAAGCATCAATGAGCTGACAGCACCTGACGGACGCCTGGCCATTCAGCGTGACACCTGTTACGAACTGTTAAACCAGATCCCGGGCGTGAGCTGTAAAAAACCCAAAGGCGCCATGTACGCGTTCCCCAAACTGGATGCCAAGCGTTTCAGTTTGCGTGATGACGAGCGGCTGGTGCTTGATTTGCTAAAAGAGAAAAAAATCCTGCTGGTGCAAGGCACCGCCTTTAACTGGGCGGCACCGGATCATTTGCGGGTGGTGTTCCTGCCTTACAAGGAGGATCTGCAGCGCGCGCTGTTCGCGTTCGGGGATTTCTTAAGTCATTACCACCAATAAGTTTTATCTTAAGCCGTGCCCGTCACGGCTTTTTTACGCTTTCACGTCATCCTGTAGCAAGCGCTGCCATTCCAGTAACGCATGGGGTAAAGTAATCCCATCTAGCCATTCATCATCGAGGACAAGATGAGCCATCTATTTGCCCACCTGGCGAGGATGAAGCTGATCCAGCGTTGGCCGCTGATGCATAATATCCGCCAGGAAAATGTTCAGGAACACTCACTGCAAGTCGCCATGGTGGCTCACGCCCTGGCCATCATCAGCAATCGTTTGTTTGACGGGGACTACTCGCCGGAGCGGGCGGCCACGCTGGCCATTTTCCATGACGCCAGTGAAGTATTGACCGGCGACTTGCCCACCCCGGTCAAATACTTCAACAAGGAGATTGAAACCGAATACAAAAAAATCGAGGCCATTGCCGAAACGCGGCTATTGCAGATGGTGCCGGAGCCCTTTCGCGAAGATTATCGCGCCCTGTTTGTCAGCCATGACCATGATGCCAATTACCGCAAGTTGATAAAGTCTGCCGATACCCTGTGTGCCTATTTGAAATGCCTGGAAGAGAAGCACGCCGGCAACAGTGAGTTCAACTCGGCCAAGCGCCGTCTGGAAGAGATGCTGGATAATAATCCAGACCCTGCGGTAAGGTATTTCAGAACAGAATTCATACCGAGTTTTACCCTCGATTTGGATCAGATTAACCAGTTGCTATAGCGGAGGTCAGGATGGAGACGACACCTTGGCTTGAACGCCGGGAACAGGATTGCCAGCGACATAACGATCATCGCACGCCCTATCAGCGGGACCGGGCGCGGATCATGCACTCGGCGGCCTTTCGCCGTTTACAGGCCAAAACCCAGGTACTGGGCGTGGGCATGAACGATTTTTATCGCACCCGTCTTACCCATTCGCTGGAAGTGGCACAAATCGGTACCGGCATCGCGGCCCAGCTCCGCCATGGCTATCCCCAACTGCAACCCTGGCTTGACTCCATGAGCCTGATTGAATCCCTCTGCCTTGCCCATGACATCGGCCACCCGCCTTACGGCCATGGGGGCGAAAGCGCCCTTAATTACATGATGCGCAGCCATGGCGGTTTTGAAGGCAATGGCCAGACTTTCCGCATTTTGGCCAAACTGGAGCCTTATACCGAACATGTTGGCATGAACCTGACCCGGCGCACCCTCTTGGGGATCATGAAATACCCGGCGCTGGCGGACACATTACGCCAGCCCATGGCCGAAAGCCATATCACCCACTACCGGCAGCTAAAACCCAGTCAATGGCCACCGGTGAAAGGCATTTTCAATGATGATGCGGCGGTATTTCACTGGGTATTGGCGCCGTTGCCAGAAGATGAGCGGCAGATATTCATTGCTCCGGCGGCGCCGCCAAATGGCAGCGGTCATCAGCGCACCCGCCATAAATCTTTTGATTGCTCCATCATGGAGCTGGCGGATGATATCGCCTATGCGGTTCATGATCTGGAAGATGCCATCGTGATGGGCATTGTCAGCCGCAGCCAATGGCGCGACTTTGTGGTGCCCCAGTTGGAGCAGCTTAGCGATATCTGGATGAAACAGTATTTAACCCAGATAGACAGCGTCCTGTTTTCGGAAAAGCATTATTGCCGCAAAGATGCCATTGGCACCTTGGTGAATGCGTTGGTCACAGCCATCGGTATTGAAGAAAAACCGCTTTTCACTGAGCCGCTGCTGCACTACCAGGCGGTGCTGGCGTCCCCTTATGATCAACTGCTGGAGATCCTCAAGCAATTTGTCCTGACATTTGTCGTGCGCAAACCGGAAATTCAAATACTGGAATATAAGGGGCAGCAGATAGTGATGGAATTATTTGAAGCCCTGGCATCCGATCCCATGCGGTTGTTGCCGCTCAACACCCAAGCCCGCTGGCAATGCGTGCAGCAAAATGGCGGCAACAGCCTGCGGGTCATTGCCGATTACATTGCCGGCATGACTGACGAGTTTGCCGCCAGGCTGCATCAGCAGTTATTCAGTCCCCGAGCCGCCTCTTTAATGGACTTCAACTATTGAGCACATGGCCCATCCAAGCATTACGGTATTGAGGGCTGCAAACTGGAATCAAGGCCAAATGAATGATACGGCCACCAAAACGACAAAGGCCCTTGTACAGAGCCTTTGTCATGATTGTCTTTAGGATGCGCGGCATTACCACATAAGATCATCCGGGATGACATAATCCGCATAAGGGTCATCTTCATCCACGGTATCGGTGGTTTCCGCGGTGGGCTGCCACAAATACCCGACCCATTCAGGCACCAGCAAATTAACCCGCTCCGCCAGTTTGTGCGGCACCAGGTAACTGTGATCTTCCAATCTGACAATCCCCAACTTGCCGGACAACAACTGTTGCTGCAATCTGGCCGTAAGGTAAACCGGATAAATCTTGTTGTTCAGGGTGTAGTTGAACTTCAGATCACCGTCAGCGGGTAATGAAACCGCCCGGGTTTTCACTTCCGTTATCAAACCACGCACCAGCCCTTTTTCGGTGGCTTCGGCAAAGCGTTGTTCGTTCAATGCCTTATCGCGCTGGGCCTGTTCGGCTTTTTGCGCCATGATTTGCTGCTTTAATGCGCTGCTGCCATCGTCAATATTGGCCTTGCGATTACGCTTTTTTTGGGTTTTGACGTCTTTGACTTTCTGTTTACTGGTCAAACCGGCTTTTAACAGCTGTTCTTGCAATGCATTGGCCATATCAACTCCTTGCGTGAATGGATTGCGATATGGCTTCCAATGCCAACAGGGGATCTGCCGCCTGAGTGATGGGGCGGCCAATCACCAGATAATCGGAACCGGCTTCCAATGCCGCCAATGGGGTCATGATCCGTTTCTGATCGCCAGCGTCGCTGCCTTGGGGTCTAATGCCTGGGGTCACCAGTTTGAAATCCTCACCAAAACGGCGCTTTAGCATGCCGGCTTCCTGTGCAGAGCAAACCACGCCGTTCAACCCCGCATCATAAGTAAGTTGTGCCAGGCGGCGCACTTGCTCTTCTGCCGTGGCATTAACGCCTATCAGCTGCAGCTCTTCGCTGCTCATGGAAGTCAGTACGGTAACCGCTATCAGCAGTGGCGCATTTTCGCCGTAAGGCAACAACGCCTTGCGGGCCGCTTCCATCATGGCCAAACCGCCGCTGGCGTGCACATTGACCATCCAGACCCCAAGCTCCGCAGCTGCGGCAACCGCTTTGGCCACCGTATTGGGGATGTCATGAAATTTCAAATCGAGGAAAAGGTCAAATCCCCGATTCTGTATCTCTTTTACCAGTGTCGGCCCGAACAGCGTGAACATCTCTTTGCCGATTTTCAGGCGGCAAAGGTTTGGGTCTAGCTTGTCTATAAGCTGCAGCGCTTTGAATTTATTGTCAAAATCCAGTGCAACTACAATAGGCTTTTCCAACATTTGAACTCCAATGGATCAGTTTTGACTGATGGCTATTCACCATCAAGACCTCGAATACGTTTAATGCTGCCCCAATTTTTGCAGGAGGGGCAATGCCAGTAAAGGGTATGTGACGGAAAACCGCATTCACAGCAGCGATAACTCGGGCGAAAGCGAATTTGCTGCTCTACCAGTTGCTCCAGCATGGCCAGGCTGTCTCGTGCCTGCCCTGCTTCTGCCTGGCGAAGGTGAATTTGCATCAACAACTGGAAGCCGCGCATGGTCGGATGGCGATATAACGCGGCCAGCACCAGGTTTTCGGCCCCTTTGACATCACCATCATCAATCAGCTGTTGCGCCAAGGCTACCACCACCGATGCCCCGGCGCCTTTATCAATCGCGCGGATAAGAAGCTGTCGGTAATAATCGTCATCACCCGTCTCACTGGCCAGGCGTTTGGCGTAAGGCAGCGCATCGGCAAATAATCCCGCATCCGCATCACACAGTTTGGTCAACATCTGCTGGGCATCATGATAACGGGATAACTGCAGGTAAATATGGGTCAAGGCCAATAATGCCCTGCCACAGGCGGGATGTTGTTTTAACGCCCGGCGCAATAACTTTATTTGCCCGCCGTTATCATCGCTTTCTTCTGCAAGCTGGCAATAAAAATGGGCAATGACAGGTTTTAAGGATTGCTGCTTTTTCCGAGATAACCGCTGAGTGATATCAATGGCTTTTTGCCATTCCTTGGTCATTTGATAAATGGCAATCAGCTCGTTTTCAGCGTTATCCGAATGTTCTACCTGGGCCGCCATGTTCAGGAAAATTTCTTCCGCACGGTCATAAAATCCCGCCGCGAGATAGTCCCGTCCCAGCTCCATCATTGCCAAATCCCGCTGTGCCACGGAAAGAGACGGCCGAGCAATCAGATTTTGGTGTATGCGAATGGCCCGGTCCACTTCGCCCCGCTTGCGAAATAGCGAGCCTAACGACAGGTGGGTATCTATGGTTTCATCATCCACATCCAACATGCTGATGAAAAGATCAACCGCTTTATCGGATTCATTGGACAACAAAAAATTAAGGCCAGTGAAATAATCCCGGCTGAGTTTTTCCTGTTTTATGTTCAGTTGTTGTCGGAGGTTACGCCTCCCCATGTACCATCCATAGGCCACGCCAACCGGTAACAAAAGAAAAAACAGCTCCAACATATCAGGCGTTTTGCTCCTGTTGGGCAGCGCTCAGGGAGGCTATTTTTTTACGGGCGCTTTTCAATGACAGTTTCAGACGAACAATGTAATAAAAGGCAACAATCCAACTCACCAAGAATCCCAGTAAAAACACCACGGCCAATACGATGGGTAAACGGTATTCCCCCTGGGCCACAAAATAACTGATCGTGACCAACTGCTCATTACGGGCGCCGAAGATCAATGCCAAAACAAAAAGTAATGCCAGTAAGATAGTGACCAGAAATGACTTCATCGTTAACCCCGCAGTTCGCCCCATTCAATGCTCTGATTATCCAGTAAATTGCAGGGGCTGACCAGTGTTGCCGCTCGTCCTGGGAGAAAAAAGCTTGGGGTTGAAGGTGATCAATCATTGCTGATGGACAAGTGACAGCGCAAGGAGGATGGCACATGTCAGGGGAACATCATAAAAATGCCCAGCATAAATGTAAAAAATCGGAAACCATAGAGATGATTTCCGACTTTATCGCATCAAGTACATTCCCCGGAACAAGCTGTTACCAAGGATGCTGGACCTGAAATAATTAACCGATACTGGCGTCTACCCGTTCGCGCAGTTCTTTTCCGGGCTTAAAGTGTGGAACATATTTGCCTTCCAGCTCAACAGATGTTCCAGTTTTCGGATTTCTTCCGACACGAGGCGCTCGATAGTGAAGTGAGAAACTGCCAAAGCCACGGATTTCGATGCGATCACCGCTTTCCAACGTCTTCGCCATTTGCTCCAACATCTCCTTGATGGCATTTTCCACTTCTTTCGCTGACAGCTGAGACTGCGATGTAGCGAGTTTTTCTATCAATTCGGATTTTGTCATCTTTGCTACCCCTATTTTCAAGCCAAACACTGTCGCCTACGGGCAGGAGCAAAGCCCCTGCCATCAAGGTTCATTATTTGCGGGCTGCCTTGAATGCTTCAGCCATAGCGTTAGTCATAACGGCATCTTCCTGTTTGTTCAGGTTAGCCATTACTTCTTTCTCTTCGGCTTCATCTTTCGCACGAACAGACAAGCTGATGTTGCGGTTCTTACGATCCACACCCATGAACTTGGCTTCAACGCTATCACCTACATTGTAGACGGTAGAAGCGTCTTCGATGCGATCGCGGCTGATATCAGATACGCGAATGTAACCTTCAACAGTATCTGCCAGCTCTACGGTTACGCCCTTGGCGTCAACAGCAGTTACAGTACCAGTTACAATAGAACCTTTCTTCTTGTCTGCCAGGTAGGCATTGAAAGGATCATCTTCAGTCTGTTTAACACCCAGGCTGATGCGTTCACGTTCTGGATCAACTGACAGTACCACTGCAGTGATTTCATCACCTTTCTTGTATTCGCCAACAGCGTCTTCGCCATTGTTGTTCCAAGAGATGTCAGACAGGTGAACCAGACCGTCGATGCCACCGTCCAGACCGATGAAGATACCGAAGTCAGTGATTGACTTGATCTTGCCGGTAACTTTGTCGCCTTTGGCGTAACGGTTGGCAAAATCTTCCCATGGGTTGGTTTTGCACTGTTTCAGACCCAGAGATATACGACGACGTTCTTCATCGATATCCAGTACCAGTACTTCCACTTCGTCGCCCAGGCTAACAACCTTGGATGGGTGGATGTTCTTGTTGGTCCAATCCATTTCTGATACGTGTACCAGACCTTCAACGCCTTCTTCGATTTCCACGAAGCAGCCATAGTCAGTCAGGTTGGTTACACGGCCAGTCAGTTTGGTGTTTTCTGGATAACGCTTGCTGATTTCCAGCCATGGGTCTTCGCCCAGCTGTTTCAGGCCCAGAGATACACGGGTACGTTCACGGTCATATTTCAATACTTTAACAGTGATTTCATCACCAACGTTCACGATCTCAGATGGGTGTTTAACACGTTTCCAAGCCATGTCGGTGATGTGCAGCAGGCCGTCAACACCGCCCAGATCCACGAATGCACCGTAGTCTGTCAGGTTTTTAACGATACCTTTAACCGCTTGACCTTCCTGCAGGTTTTCCAGCAGGGCGTCACGTTCGGCGCTGCTTTCAGATTCAATAACAGCGCGGCGAGAAACCACGACGTTGTTACGTTTCTGATCCAGTTTGATAACCTTGAATTCCAGGTCTTTGTTTTCCAGGTGAGCAGTGTCGCGAACAGGGCGAACGTCAACCAGAGAACCAGGCAGGAATGCACGGATACCATTCAATTCAACAGTGAAACCACCTTTCACTTTACCGTTGATAACACCGGTAACAGTTTCATTGTCTTCGTAAGCTTTTTCCAGAACGATCCAAGCTTCATGGCGTTTGGCTTTTTCGCGTGACAGCTGGGTTTCACCAAAACCGTCTTCCACGCTATCCAGCGCTACGTCAACTTGATCACCAACAGCAATTTCCAGTTCGCCTTGGGCGTTTTTAAACTGCTCGGCAGGAATTGGGCTTTCTGATTTCAGGCCAGCGTCAACCAGTACCATGCCGTTTTCAATGGCAACTACAGTACCGCGAACGATAGAACCTGGGCGGAATTCCAGTTGTTGAAGGGATTGTTCAAACAGATCAGCAAAAGATTCAGTCATGTTAATTACTTTAAGATTAAAACCATACTACGTCCTGAGCATGGGGTCAGTTCACTAGTCTCCTGCATCCTTGCCGGAGATACCAAACACCGCTGATAGTTAGTTATCAGCGGCAGATAATTTTCGCTCAATGTGTGCCAGCGCTTGCTGGAACACCTCTTCAATGCCAAGACCAGTGGTGTCAATCACCAGAGCGTCTTCTGCAGGGATTAACGGCGCTACTGCGCGGTTCATATCCCTGAAATCCCGCTCTTTAATCTCGGTTAAAAGACGTTCGATGTTAACATCAAACCCCTTGTCCCGCAACTGATTATAGCGCCGTTCGGCGCGCTCTTCAGCCGTGGCGGTGAGAAACAATTTGGCCGGTGCGCCAGGGAAAACCACCGTACCCATATCGCGGCCATCCGCAATCAAGCCGGGGGCAACATTAAAGGCTCGCTGGCGACGTAACAAGGCTTCACGTACCCGGGGAAATGCCGCAACTCGTGAGGCGGCATCGGAGCATTCTTGGGAGCGGATGCTGAGGGTGACATCTTCACCTTCAAGGACAACTTTGGTGGCTTCTTTTTCAGTGGCAGCCAAAAACTGCACGTCCAGATGCGACGCAAGCAAGGTTATGGCTTCTTCGTTGTCCAGTGCCACATTGTGATGAATAGCCGCAAGAGCCAGTACCCGGTAAATCGCACCACTATCCAGTAGCTTCCACCCCAGTCGGGTAGCCAACATCTGGCTGATGGTTCCTTTCCCCGCACCGCTGGGGCCATCAATAGTGACAACAGGCGCCCGTTCAGACATAAATTCCTCCGCAATTAGTGTCTTCCGGAGAAAACGGTATCGGTTCCCCCGGAATTAAGCGGGCCGTATTATACATGAATACGGCCCGTGACGACGGCGTTTTTTATAAAGTCCCGGTGACTTGCTGTTACGTTATCGTGACAATTGCGCAAAACGCGTGAAATAGTCCGGGAAGGTTTTGGAGGTGCAATCGGGATCATTAATAGTGACGCCCGCCTCACCGAAAGCCAATAACGAGAAGCACATTGCCATCCGGTGATCATTATAGGTATCAATGGTGGCTAACCGGAGCTTTTCTGGCGGGGTTATCCGAATGTAGTCACGGCCCTCTTCCACCTGGGCACCGGTTTTGCGCAGTTCAATGGCCATGGCATTGAGGCGGTCGGTTTCCTTGATGCGCCAGTTGTAGATGTTGCTCAGGCAGGTTTCACCCTCGGCAAACAAGGCGGTGGTGGCGATGGTCATTGCCGCATCGGGGATATGGTTCATGTCCATGTGGATGCCATCAAGCCGGCTGCCTCTGGCAATGATAAAATCATCACCCCATTCTATCTCGGCGCCCATGGCCGCCAGTGCATTGGCAAATTTAATGTCGCCCTGAATGCTTTGACGCCCCACGCCGGTTACTTTTACTTCTCCGCCAGCAATGGCTCCGGCCGCCAGGAAATAAGAAGCGGAAGAGGCATCTCCCTCTACCAGCAGTGTTCCCGGTGCCTTGTATTGCTGTCCGGCGGCAATGGTAAATTTACGGTAATCATGATTGCCTACCGTGACCCCGAATTTGGCCATCAATGCCAAGGTGATATCGATATAGGGTTTGGACACCAACTCCCCCACTACGTCGATTTCAACTGCTGACCGTGCCAGAGGCGCAACCATCAAAAGCGCGGTCAGGAACTGGCTGGATAATGTTCCGGCAATGGTCACGTTGCCCCCGGCCAGACCGGTACCGTGGATTTTGAGCGGCGGATAATGCTCGTTTTTCAGATAATCAATATTGGCGCCCAGCTGGCGCAAGGCATCCACCAGATCCCCGATGGGGCGCTCTTCCATACGGGGCTCACCGGTCAACTCAAACTGACCATGCCCCAAGGTCAAGGCGGCGCACAATGGCCGCATGGCGGTACCGGCATTTCCCAAAAACAATGTGAGCGGCTCTTTTACCGAAAATGGCGCGCCATGGCCTTGCACCACACAACGGGTTTTATCGGCAGATAACCGGTAACTCACGCCAAGTTGTGACAGCGCCGCCAGCATGTGGCGAATGTCGTCCGAATCCAGCAAGTTGGTCAGTTCCGTCTCTCCCTGAGCCAGGGCGGCGAGCAGTAATGCCCGATTGGAAATGCTTTTTGAGCCGGGAATATTCACTTCCCCGGCAAAACGGGCCACATGGGGCAGATGTAATTGTTTCATATTCAAGTTTCTTAATTGGCGGCATCAAGCTGCGTGAAAAATTTTCATGGCTATCCCTCCATGAACGCACAAATGCATGCCCGAACAACATCATTGTGCGCACGGCTCAATATAGTGTCTGAAGGTCCCTAACAAGCTGCAGCACTTACCCGTGATATCCGTGGTTATAACTTGACTGATCCACGACAGCAGTTCAACCGTTTTCCACCCAGAGACCATGGGATCCTTTGCGGCTGTACAAAATTGCAGCAAGCTTTGCGATGTCGGATGAAAAACACGGTAAGCAAGAACATCCGCCAATGGCTGATTGTCCCCCTCGGCAAACCCACTGTTTGTGAATTAATTTCTGCCAATTGGGAGCGATTGTTAACATCCGGCAAAAATGCCGTTATGCTACAAAGACTAATCACTAGCACCTCTAACTGCAGATGTTTAATCAATTAAAACCCATGCCGGCAGATCCCATCCTCGGGCTGCTGAGCCAGTTTCGTGAAGATCCGCGTCCATTGAAAGTCGATTTGGGCGTGGGCGTTTATAAAGATCCCCAAGGCAATACCCCCATTCTCGCCTGCGTGAAAACCGCTGAACGTCTGCGCACAGAAACCGAAACCACCAAAGTGTATATCGGCCCCAGCGGCAGTGCCAAATTCAATCAGCTCATTTGCCGACTGGCATTTGGCGCGGAGCATCCCGTCATGGCCCAAGACCGCGTCCGGGCAGTATCAACCCCCGGCGGCACCGGCTCATTGAAAGTGGCGGCAGATTTCATAAAACGCTGTAATCCCAATGCCACGGTTTGGGTAAGCAATCCCACTTGGGCCAACCATATCAGCCTGTTTCAGGGCGCCGGTCTGCAAGTCAAAAACTACCCTTACTACGATAACGTCAACAACCAGTTGAAATTTGATGACATGCTGGCAGCGTTGCAACAGTTGGGGGCTGACGACGTGGTACTGCTGCATGCCTGTTGTCATAACCCCACAGGGCAGGACTTGACCGAGGCCCAATGGGATCAGGTGGTGGCGGTAGCCACAGAGCGCGGCTTTACACCATTAATTGACATGGCCTATCAGGGATTTGGTGATGGCCTTGAGCGCGATGCCTATGGCGTGCGCAAAATGGCCCAAGCAGTGGATGCCATGCTGTTATGTGCCTCCTGCTCCAAAAACTTCGGGCTTTATCGTGAACGGATTGGCGCCTGCGGGGTGATTGCCAAAAATTCACAAAAAGCGGAAATCGCCCTGTCAGTGATGTTGCATGTGATCCGGGCCAACTATTCCATGCCGCCCGCCCACGGCGCAGCCCTTGTGGAAACCATTCTGGATTCTGCCGAGCTGACCGCCCAATGGCTAGAGGAACTGGCCGTGATGCGCAACCGCATTAACGGCAATCGGGCATTGCTGGTGGACAAAATCAAGGCAGCAGGCGTCACCCGGGACTTTGGCTTTATTGCCCGGCAAAAAGGGATGTTTTCCTTTTTGGGCATTACGCCAGAACAAGTGGCGCGCCTGCAGCAGGAATACGGGGTTTACATGGTGAGCTCCAGCCGTATCAGTGTGGCCGGGATCACCGAAGAAAACGTGGATTATCTCGCCAAGGCCATTGCTGCCGTGCTGTAACCCGGTATCCACGCCTAAAGGGATAATGGTAAAAAAGCGGCTGCAATGCCGCTTTTTTTATCTCGGATGGGACAGGATTGACCGTTAAGCGCTGTGTTTGGCAGCAAATGCCTGCATGAAGTCCACCAAAGCCTGCACGCCTTCCAGCGGCATGGCATTGTATAGACTGGCACGCATGCCACCTACGCTGCGATGCCCCTTCAACGCCACCAGCCCATGGGTTTCGGCGGCGGTCAAAAACGCTTTGTTGAGTGCTTCATCCGCCAGTTGGAATGTCACGTTCATGCGAGAGCGGTTTGGCAATGCCACGCCATTTTTATAAAACGGCAATTGATCAATGCATTGATACAACAGTGCGGCTTTTTGCTTGTTGCGACTTTCAATCGCGGCAATGCCCCCCATGGATTTTAGCCATTTAAAGACTTCAGCCGCCAAGTACCAGGCAAAAGTTGGCGGTGTGTTGAACATGGAGTCATGTTTAACCGCAATGCGATAATCCATGATGGATGACGGATTCACTGAAGGCAACTGCAACAAGTCATCCCGCACAATCACAATGCTGAGTCCTGATGGGCCGATGTTTTTCTGGGCGCCCGCATAGATGAGGCCGAATTTGCTCACATCCACTGGACGGGACATGATGGTGGATGACATGTCCGCGATTACCGGCCATGGTGCATCAATTTCATCAAAAATTTCGATACCATCCACGGTTTCATTCGGACAGTAATGCACATAGCGGTACTTGTCGGCGGCACCGGTCAACGCTGGCAGGGTTACCTGGTTCAAGCCATTGACTTTAGACACAATATCCATGGTGTCAACTTGAGCGTCACCCACCAAGCGACAGGCTTCGGCGGCAGCGGAACGGGACCATTGGCCACTGACCAGATACAGGGCACGGCCATTGTTACCAAGAAAATTATTCACAATTGCGGCAAACTGGCCGCGGCCACCACCGTGCATAAACAGCACATGGTAGTTGTCCGGAATGTTCATGAGCTCGCGCACATCGGCTTCGGAAGTTTTTGCCAGTTCAATGAAAGGAGCACCACGGTGACTGACTTCCATTACGGAAACCCCTTGCCCCTGCCAGTCCAGTAATTCTGTTTGTGCTTTGGCCATCACCGGTGGTGGCAACATAGCCGGACCGGCACAAAAATTATAAACGGTGCTCACTCATATTCTCCTTGAAACATAAAACAGTTAGAGACAAAACGAGCGTCACTATGGACGCCCGTTTTTTACCCTTGCAGTTTATTCTGCAGTATCTTCATCTGTAGCGGTATCGTCTGTGGCTTCGGGTGCATCCGGCAACCCTTCTGCATCCACGTCATCGGGAATATCATCGTCCTCTGAATGGATTTCGTCAATGCGTTGTAAGCCCACAACCATTTCATCATCCGCGGTGCGGATAATGGTCACCCCTTGGGTATTTCGGCCTATCAGGGACACGCCGCTCACCGGAGTGCGCACCAACGTGCCTTTATCGCTGATCAGCATGATTTCATCGTTGTCCGCAGCTTGTATTGCCCCGACAACCGGACCGTTGCGATCGCTTACCTTGATGGAGACGACCCCTTTGGTGGCGCGGCTCTTCGATGGGTATTCATCCAAAGCCGTGCGTTTGCCATACCCATTGGCGGTAACCGTCAAAATGGCGTTATCGCCACGAGGCACAATCAAGGAAACCACTTTTTGACCGTCATCCAGGGCGATGCCGCGCACCCCGGTTGCTGTCCGGCCCATGGGGCGAACCCCTTTGAAGTTCACTTGAGGCTGGCCGTTTTCATCCAGTACCGGGTTGCCATTTTCATCCAGTACCGCGGATTCTTCCGCTTCTTTGAAACGCACCACTTTACCGGCGTCGGAGAACAGCATGATTTCGCTGTCGCCATCGGTAATGTCCACCCCGATTAACTGATCGCCGTCTTTGAGGTTAACCGCAATAATGCCGTTACTCCGTGGGCGGCTGTACTGTGTCAGGGCCGTTTTTTTCACGGTACCGTGAGAGGTGGCCATGATGATGTACTTGTCTTCTTCGTACTCCCGTACCGGCAAGATGGCGGTAATGCGCTCTTCACCTTCCAGCGGCAGCAGGTTCACAATGGGGCGGCCTCGGGACTGGCGGCTGGCCAGCGGCAATTGGTATACCTTGAGCCAGTACAGTTTGCCGAAATCGGAGAAACACAAAATGGTATCGTGGGTATTGGCAATCAGCAGCTTTTCGACAAAGTCTTCATCCTTCACCTTGGTGGCCGCCTTGCCTTTACCGCCGCGGCGCTGGGCCTGATAGTCCGTGATAGGCTGGTATTTGGCGTATCCCAGATGGGACAGCGTTACCACCACGTCTTCTTCATTAATCAGGTCTTCCAGGCTGATATCGGCGGCAGACTCGTTGATTTCGGTGCGTCTGGCATCACCAAACTGGGCCAGCGCCTCTTCCAGTTCTTCCCGGATCACTTCCATCAGACGTTCGGAGCTGTGCAGAATGTGCAGCAAACCGGCAATGGTTTGCAGCAAGTCATCATATTCCTGCAGGATTTTGTCGTGCTCAAGGCCGGTCAGTTTTTGCAAACGCAAATCCAGAATGGCCTGCGCCTGTTGCTCGGTCAGGAAGTACAGCCCATCGTGAATGCCGAATTGGGGCTCCAGCCATTCCGGCCGGGCTGCATCATCGCCGGCTTTTTCCAGCATGGCCTGCACATTGCCCAAGGCCCAACCCTGTTCGGCCAAGCGCCGTTTGGCATCGCTGGGGCTAGGCGAGGTTTTGATGAGCTCGATAATGGGGTCGATATTGGCCAGCGCCACCGCCAATGCTTCCAGAATGTGGGCGCGTTCACGGGCTTTACGCAGTTCATAAACCGTACGGCGGGTGACCACTTCACGACGGTGCAGAATGAAAGCTTCCAGCATCTCCTTAAGATTGAAAAGCTTTGGCTGACCGTTGGCCAGTGCCACCATGTTGATGCCAAAGGAGCATTGCATCTGGGTTTGGGCATAAAGGTTGTTGAGAACGACTTCTGCCACTTCCCCGCGCTTGATCTCGATGACAATCCGCATGCCGTCCTTGTCGGATTCATCCCGCAGGCCGCTGATCCCTTCAATCTTTTTGTCTTTGACCAGCTCGGCAATTTTTTCAATCAGCCGCGCTTTGTTCACCTGGTAAGGGATTTCGGTGACGATAATGCGTTCACGGCCGTTATCTTCGGTTTCAAAATCGGCCCGAGCCCGCATGATCACCTTGCCACGCCCGGTGCGGTAGGCTTCTTCAATCCCCTTGCGCCCGTTGATGATGGCGGCGGTGGGGAAATCGGGGCCGGGAATATATTCGATTAATGCTTCAATGGGCAATTCGGGATTGGCAATCAAGGCCAGGCAGCCATTGATCACTTCTGTCAGGTTGTGGGGCGGAATGTTGGTTGCCATCCCCACGGCAATCCCTGATGAACCGTTGACCAGCAGGTTGGGAATACGGGTGGGCAGCACTTCCGGGATCTGCTCGGTACCATCATAGTTGGGTACGAAATCCACCGTTTCCTTGTCCAGATCCGCCAACAGATGATGCGACAGACGCTGCATGCGGATTTCGGTATAACGCATGGCTGCTGCGGCATCACCATCAATGGAGCCAAAGTTGCCCTGCCCATCCACCAGCGTGTAGCGCAAAGAAAATGGCTGTGCCATACGCACAATGGTGTCGTATACGGCGCTATCACCATGGGGGTGATATTTACCGATAACGTCACCAACCACACGGGCGGATTTTTTATAGGGTTTGTTCCAGTCGTTTTTCAGCTCATTCATCGCAAACAACACACGGCGATGAACCGGTTTCAAACCGTCACGGACGTCTGGCAAGGCCCTGCCGACAATTACACTCATGGCGTAATCGAGATAGGAAGTTCTAAGTTCGTCTTCAATATTAATTGGCGAAATGGATGAAGCCTGATCAGTCATAAACTGCTCGATCCCCTTTATGTATTAAGCTGACAACTTGTTGTTCCGTGTCATTGTCGAGCCTTACTACCTACTAATGTAATGGGTCATTCTAACACAGTTCTGCCTCCCCGTAAGTCCTCTGAGCGCTTAGGAACCGACATTTCCCATATCTGCACGGTCTTTGGCAGATTTTGGCAAATTTGCTTGAAATTCGATGGCTTGGACGTTTTATAGGCAACCGCTAAAGACCGGTGGCCGAAATCCGACAATCCGCCCAATGTCCGTACCCACACGCAGATGAACTGTGGTTATAATGTGGGGTCTTTCTATCCGCTTTTAAGGTATTGCCATGCAAGAAAATGCCAACGTTGATCCACAGGAAATCGCCAAATTTGAAAATATGGCAGCTGGTTGGTGGGACCCACAGGGAGAGTTTAAGCCGTTGCATGAACTCAATCCGTTACGATTGAACTATATCGATTTGAAAGCCGGCGGCATTTTTGAAAAACAGGTGCTGGATGTGGGCTGCGGCGGCGGCATTTTATCCGAAAGCATGGCGAAAATCGGTGCCAAGGTGACCGGGCTGGATATGGGCTATGAGCCTTTGGAAGTGGCAAAATTGCATGCCCTGGAAACCGGTGTCAGCATTGATTATCAGCAGCAAACCGCCGAAGAGCATGCTTTGTCCCATGGTAACAGCTATGATGTGGTCACCTGCATGGAGATGCTGGAACACGTGCCAGAGCCCCAATCGGTGATCAACGCTTGCTGTGCCATGGTAAAACCTAACGGCTGGGTGTTTTTCTCCACCATCAACCGGAACCTAATGTCATGGGTGCAAACCATTGTGGGCGCAGAATACTTGCTCAAGATGTTGCCGGTAGGCACCCATGATCACGGCAAGTTCCTGCGCCCGTCAGAATTGATCGCCATGGCGGAGCATACGGACCTTATCTGCCGCGATGCCCTTGGCATTAAATACAATCCGGTGAGCGGGATTTTCAGCTATACCCCCAGCATGGAAGTCAACTACATGATTGCTTGCCAAAAAATAGATTAGCCGGCATGACACAACCTCATATCAACGCCTTGCTGTTTGATTTGGACGGCACCTTGGTGGACACCGCGCCGGATCTGATTGCCGCCCTCCATGAAGCCCTGGCAGAAGCGGGGCTTGGCTGCATGAGCAACGATGCCCTCTTGCGGGCGCAGGCATCCAATGGCTCACTGGCCATGATTAATGCCGCCGCGCCCCAGTGCTCCGCATCGTTTCAAGAAGAGCTGCGACAACGGATGCTGCGCCACTATCAACACATCAACGGTGCCAAGGCCCGCCTGTTTGACGGCTTGCCCGCATTGCTGGACGAAGCCCGGGCCCAAGGCATGGCGCTGGGCGTTGTCACCAACAAGCCGGCCTTGTTTACCCGCCCACTGCTTGGCAAGCTGGGGCTCTATGGCCAGTTGCAGTCGGTTATCAGTGCCGATACCACCTGTTTTCGCAAGCCCCATCCCGCACCCATGCTGCTGGCAGCCCAGCAGTTGCAGCAGCCACCGTCACGGATTTTGTACATTGGCGATGCCCAACGGGACATCGTGGCCGCCAAGGCAGCAGGCATGCCGTCAGCGGCAGCGCTGTGGGGGTATATCAATGCCACGGATGATCCCATTGCTTGGCAGGCGGACTGGTTGTTGCAACAACCGTCACATTTAACCGCTATGTTGGCATCCCCTTAAGGAAGATCCACCCGCGATCGCTGCAATTAGGAGCAATCGCATGGATTGCGTTTGTTTGCCGATATTTTGCACGGAAGGCGCTAACGCGCGTATTGACTGCGTTTGTTGCATCTGTCAGGGAAGAAAATGAAGATATCCACAAGATATGCCCCGATTCATCACTTGCAAAAAACCGTCAGTCTCACTATCTTGGGACTTTGAAATCTCGCAAACACTATATCTTGTGTGTCACTAACAAAGACACCACTAATCAAGTGGGTTTATAAAACAACACGTTTTAGCTGCAACCCATAAAAACAACGGCATACAGTTCATAGGCTGTTATCGTTTTATCACGAAACATGAGGGTGGTATGCCATCGTCATTAACGCTAAAACCAGGGCTTATTTTCAATGAATAGCAATATGACAGTAACAAAACGCAGTGGTGAAAGAGAAAAGATTGATCTGGACAAAATCCACCGCGTTGTTACCTGGGCCGCCGACGGGCTGACTAACGTATCGGTTTCGGAAGTTGAATTGCGTGCGCACCTGCAATTCTATGATGGTATTCCCACTGAAACCATTCACGAAACCATCATTAAGGCCGCCGCGGATCTCATCTCCCCTGAAGCGCCGGATTATCAATTCCTGGCGGCCCGTCTGGCCATTTTCCATCTGCGCAAAAAGGCCTTTGGCCAGTTTGAGCCACCCAAGTTGACGGAACACGTGAACAAACTGGTGGCGCTGGGCAAATATGACAGTCATATCCTGGAAGACTACAGCGAGGAAGAGCTGTCGCTGATGGACAGCTATATTGATCATTGGCGTGACATGACCTTTTCCTATGCGGCCGTAAAACAGCTGGAAGGCAAATACCTGGTGCAAAACCGGGTGACCCATGAAGTGTATGAAAGCGCCCAGTTCCTGTACATCCTGGTGGCGGCCTGCCTGTTTTCCGGCTATCCGCGCCAAAGCCGCATGCAATACATCAAGGACTTTTATGATGCGGTTTCCACTTTCAAGATTTCATTGCCTACACCGATTATGTCCGGGGTACGCACACCCACCCGCCAGTTCAGCTCCTGTGTACTGATTGAATGTGGCGACAGCCTGGACTCCATCAATGCCACGTCTTCAGCCATTGTAAAATATGTCAGCCAGCGCGCCGGCATTGGCATTAATGCCGGGCGCATTCGCGCCCTTGGCAGCCCTATTCGTGGCGGCGAAGCCTTTCATACCGGGTGCATCCCGTTTTTCAAGCATTTCCAGACTGCCGTTAAATCCTGCTCCCAAGGCGGTGTCAGGGGCGGTGCAGCCACATTGTTCTATCCCTTGTGGCACCTGGAGGTGGAATCTCTGCTGGTATTGAAAAACAACCGTGGAGTTGAAGACAACCGCATCCGCCATCTGGATTACGGCGTACAGATTAACAAGCTGTTGTACACCCGTTTCATCAAGGGCGAGAACATCACGCTGTTCAGCCCGTCCGATGTGCCCGGCCTCTATGATGCCTTTTTTGCCGATCAGGAGGAGTTTGAGCGCCTGTATGTAAAATACGAGCAGGATGAAAGCATTCGCAAACGTACCCTGCGGGCGGTGGAACTGTTCTCCCTGATGATGCAGGAGCGAGCGTCAACCGGCCGGATTTACATCCAGAACGTGGATCACTGTAATACCCACAGCCCGTTTGATCCTCATGTGGCGCCGGTACGCCAGTCCAACCTGTGTCTGGAAATCGCCCTGCCCACCAAGCCGCTCAATGACGTGAACGATGCCAATGGTGAAATTGCCCTGTGCACCCTGTCGGCATTGAACCTGGGCGCCATTGAAAGCCTGGAAGAGATGGAAAAATTGTCAGACCTTGCCGTGCGGGCACTGGACAATTTGCTCGATTACCAGGATTATCCCATTCCTGCGGCGCATTCTGCCTCCATGAGTCGCCGCACCCTGGGCATTGGGGTGATCAATTTTGCCAACTACTTGGCTAAAAATGGCGTGAAATATTCTGATGGCAGCGCCAACAATCTCACCCATAAAACGTTCGAAGCCTTTCAGTACTACTTGTTAAAGGCATCAATGGAATTGGCAAAAGAGAAAGGTGCCTGCCCGGCTTTCCAGGATACCAATTATGCCAAAGGCATTTTGCCCATTGATACCTATAAGCATGATCTGGATAAAATCTGTAGCGAGCCGCTGCATCTTGACTGGGAAAAACTGCGTGGCGATATCAAGCAATATGGCCTGCGCAACTCGACCCTGTCCGCATTGATGCCATCTGAAACCTCGTCGCAAATCTCCAATGCCACTAACGGCATTGAGCCTCCACGGGGGCTTATCAGCGTTAAAGCTAGCAAGGATGGCCAGCTCAAGCAGGTGGTGCCGGATTACGATACCTTGAAACGCAAATACGAGCTGCTATGGCAGATGCCCAATAATGACGGCTATTTGCAGTTGGTGGGGCTCATGCAGAAATTTGTGGATCAGTCCATCTCGGCCAACACCAACTATGACCCATCAAAATACGATAACGGCAAGGTGCCCATGCAGACCCTGCTCAAAGATCTGCTGACGGCCTATAAACTGGGGATCAAAACCCTTTATTATCACAACACCCGTGATGGGGCCTCCGATCGCCATGATGAGCTGAGCATTGAAAAAGAAGATGACAGTTGCGCCGGCGGTGCCTGCAAAATTTAACGTTAATCGGGGCCGGATGGCCCCTTCGTTTGGACGAGTAAAACATGGCTTATTCAATTTTCTGTCAAACACCCAATGACGCCACCCGTGAACCGATGTTTTTCGGACAGGCGGTCAATGTGGCCCGTTATGATCAACAAAAATATGAACTGTTTGAGAAGCTGATTGAAAAACAGCTGTCTTTCTTCTGGCGTCCGGAAGAGGTGGATGTATCCCGCGATAAAATCGACTTTAACCAGTTGCCGGAACATGAAAAGCATATCTTTTTGTCGAACCTGAAATACCAGACCCTGCTGGACTCCATTCAGGGGCGCTCCCCCAACGTGGCGTTTTTGCCACTGGTGTCCTTGCCGGAGCTGGAAACCTGGATAGAAACCTGGTCATTTTCAGAAACCATCCACAGCCGTTCTTACACCCATATCATCCGCAATATCGTCAATGATCCGTCCGTGGTGTTTGAAGACATTGTGGTGAATCAGGAAATCCTCAAACGGGCAACGGATATTGCCGACTATTATGATCGCCTAATCCAGCTGACCCAGGTTTATCACCTTCATGGTGAAGGGGTGTTTACCATTGGGGGCAAACAGTTATCGGTCACCACCTACGACATCAAAAAAGCGCTTTATCTGTGCATGATGTCGGTCAACGCCCTTGAAGCCATTCGCTTCTATGTGAGTTTTGCCTGCTCTTTTGCGTTTGCCGAACGCAAATTGATGGAAGGCAATGCCAAAATCATTCGCCTGATTGCCCGGGATGAAGCGCTGCACCTTAACGGCACCCAACACATCATCAACTTGATGCAAGCAGGCCGTGATGATCCGCAAATGGGTGAAATTGCCAAAGAGTGCCATCAGGAAGCCTACGATCTGTTCCTGCGGGCGGCCGAGCAGGAAAAGGAATGGGCCAAATACCTGTTCAAGGATGGCTCCATGATTGGCCTGAACGAAACCATTTTAAGCCAGTATGTGGAATACATTACCAATCAGCGGATGCAGGCGGTGAACTTGCCTTTGCCTTATCCGGAACGCAGCAATCCCCTGCCCTGGATGAAAAACTGGCTTGAAAGCGATGCGGTGCAGGTTGCACCACAGGAAGTGGAAGTGTCTTCATATCTTATCGGACAGATTGATTCTGCGGTGGATGCCAATGAGTTCTCCGACTTTGATCTTTAAAAAGGCGCCCATTGTGCTGTTACAGGGGGAACCGCTGCTGCTATGGAACTGGCAGCAGCCCCATCCTACATTGCTACATGCACTTGAAGCCAAAAAAGTCCGGATATTCTCCGAATGCCGCAGTGGTTACTGCGGCAGTTGCCGCACCCGCATTCGCAGTGGCTCGGTGCGTTATTTAACGGAGCCGCTGGCCGCATTGGCCGACAACGAATGTTTGCCCTGCTGCTGCGTCCCCGAGGGGGATTTGGATCTGGAGCTGTCAGGCAGTGACGCCGACATGCCGCTGGTGCGAGAAGCCCATCACGCCTGAGCATCAAACACGCCTTTAGGGTTGTTGTTTGCTGGCATTTTTCTGCCACTCACGGCCAGCAAACAACCCCATAGCCCACCTTGGCGCCCAAGAGCGCCAACCCCCGGCACTAAAATGTGTGCTAAATGCCCATGGCCAATTCAGCCGCATCCCGGATGGCCCTTTTGGCATCAAGTTCTGCCGCCAGCTTGGCGCCACCGATAATGTGTACCGGTTTGCCACTTTGTTGCAAGGCAGGCAACAGGCTCAGATTGGACTCCTGTCCGGCGCAGACAACCACGGTATCCACTGCCAATACCTGCGCTTGCCCTTGCACCGTGATATGCAGTCCCTGTCCATCAAAACGCTCATAGGTAACGCCGGATATGCTGGTTACACCATGGCGCTTTAACATGGCACGGTGCACCCAGCCGGTGGTTTTCCCCAGGGTTTTCCCCGGTGTCCCCGCTTTGCGCTGCAGCAGCCAGATTTGCCTTGCAGGCTTTTCTGTAGCCGCTTTTGGCAACAGCCCGCCCCGCTGCCGGTAATCAGTATCAATCCCCCAGCGCTGATACCAGCGGCCAGCTTGTAAGGTTGCCGATGAACCTTCAGCCAGATAATGCGCCACATCAAAACCGATGCCACCGGCGCCGACAATGGCCACCCGTTCCCCAGCGGTAGCCTTGCTCTGCAATAATTGCTGATAACTTATCACCTTGGGACTGTCAAACCCCGGCAGGGACAACGGCCTTGGCACCACGCCGCTGGCAAGGACAATCTCATCAATATCCGCATCTGCCAGCATCTGGGCAGTGGCCGCCGTATTCAGTTGTAATGTCACCCCCAAATGGGCCAACTGGTAACGAAAATACCGCAAGGTTTCGGCAAATTCCTCTTTACCGGGAATGGTTCTTGCTAGATTGAACTGGCCGCCAATATCATCCCGGGCTTCAAACAGGGTAACCTGATGACCGCGCTGGGCCGCATATACGGCAAATGCCATTCCCGCAGGGCCGGCACCCACAACTGCCAGTTTTTTAGGTGTATAGGCCGCAATAAAATTCAGCTCTTTTTCATAAGCGGCCCGGGGATTTACCAGACAGGTGGCCCGCTGCAACCTAAAGGTGTGATCAAGGCAAGCTTGATTACAGCCAATGCAGGTATTAATGGCATCGTCTTCCATGGCCGCAGCCTTGTTCACAAATTGCGGGTCGGCCAAGAATGGCCTGGCCATCGACACCATATCCGCCTGGCCGCTCTCCAGAATGTCCTCAATCACCATTGGCATGTTGATGCGATTGGTGGCAATCAGTGGAACACTGACTTCCTGCCGCAATTTGGCGGTAACCCAGGTAAAGGCGGCCCTTGGCACACTGGTCACAATGGTGGGAATGCGCGCCTCATGCCAGCCAATGCCGGTATTGATCAGCGACACCCCGGCCTTCTGCAAACGCTTGGCCAGCAATACCACTTCATCCCAACTGGAGCCCTGCTCCACCAAATCCAGCATCGACAGCCGGAAAATCACAATGAAATCGCGCCCTACATTGCGCCGCACCTCCTGCACAATATCCAGCGCAATCCGGCTGCGGTTGTCAAAACTGCCGCCATATTCGTCGGTACGCCCATTGGTGCGACTGCAGATGAACTGGTTGATGAGATACCCTTCCGAGCCCATGATTTCCACACCGTCATAACCGGCTTTTTGCGCCAATTTGGCGCTTTTGCCAAAATCGCGCACGGTTTTTCGCACTTGTCTTGCTGACATAGCCCGGGGAGTGAACGGCGTAATGGGAGACTTTAGTTTGGATGGCGCCAGGGAAAAAGGATGATAAGCATAACGGCCGGCATGCAATATCTGCATGCATATTTTAGCGCCGGCACGATGGACCGCCTCGGTCACGATGCGGTGTTTTCGCACCTGCCATGAAAAACTGAGCTGGGTGGCATTGGGGGTTAGCCGCCCGCGGAAATTGGGAGAGATGCCGCCGGTAACAATAAGCCCCACGCCACCCTGGGCACGCTCGCGATAAAAGGCCGCCAGTTTTTCAAAACCGCCCTTTTCCTCTTCCAGCCCGGTATGCATGGACCCCATCACCACCCGGTTTTTCAATTGGGTGAAGCCCAAGTCCAGCGGTTCAAGCATTTTTCGTTGTGCCGTCATCATCATGCCTTTTTAAACACCTGTTTTAATCCAGCATAACCTGTGGTTAATATAAGCTCAAGTGGCGGTTACATATCTGTTACCATGGATAAAATCATTTACAAATGGAGTTCGCCCGTCGCTATAAATTCGGTTAGCATGGAGCAACTTAAAGGTACAAGGGAAGGGTTATGTCTGCAAAACCTCTGACAACCAAAAACACGTTGATGTTGATATGGAATGTCATCAATTTTATCCGAAAACTGGTGCTGAACCTGGTGTTCTTCCCCATTTTCCTACTGATATTAATAGTGTTTGTGGCTGCGATTTTCAGCAGCGATGAAGTCAAAGTGGAAGATGGCTCGGCGTTAGTGCTGAATCTGGCCGGCCGACTGGTGGATCAAAAACAGGAGATTGATCCGGTAGAAGCGGTATTAAAACAGCAACAGGGACGCAGTAGCGACGGTGAAGTACTGCTAAGCGATGTACTGTATACCATTGACAGCGCCAGCAACGACAGCCGCATCAAGGCCTTGGTGTTGGATCTTGCCGATCTCGCACCCGGTGGCATTACCAAAATCCAAGCCGTGGGCCAGCATCTCGAAGCGTTCAAGAAAAGCGGCAAACCGGTGATTGCCATTGGCAATCATTACAACCAGTATCAATATCTGTTGGCCAGCTATGCAGACACCATCTACCTCAATCCCCAAGGTGGTGTTGCCATTGAGGGGCTGAGCAGTTATCGCCAGTTTTACAAAACCGCGCTGGAAAAATTGCAGGTAAACACCCATGTATTCCGGGTGGGAACCTATAAATCTGCCGTGGAACCGTTCATCCGTGATGACATGTCACCGGCAGCCAAAGAAGCCAACAGTGCCCTGCTGCAGGACTTGTGGCAGGTTTACAGCACAACCGCAGCCAATAACCGGGGAATTGCCGCCGAAGACTTTGCGCTGGACAGCAAGCGTTACCTGCAAGTGCTCAATGAAGTCCAGGGGCAGTCCGCCGAAATGGCCATCCACATGAAATGGGTCGACCAACTGGCAACCCATGAGCAATTCCGTCAGGCGATGCTCAAGCTGGTGGGAAAAGCGGACAAAGGGCACAGTTTCAAGCAGATTGATTACTATGATTACGCCGCGCTGGTTGCTCCAGAGCCAGAAATCCTGCCCAAAGAAGGCATTGGCATTGTGGTAGCCAAGGGTAATATTCTGAATGGCGCCCAGCCTGCTGGCACCATTGGCGGTGACAGCACCTCATCGTTGCTGCGCAAAGCGCGCTTTGACAAGAAAATCAAAGCCGTGGTGCTGCGCGTGGATAGCCCTGGGGGCAGTGCGTTTGCTTCTGAGCAGATCCGTCAGGAAGTTCTGGCGTTAAAGGCGGCTGGCAAACCGGTCGTGGTCAGCATGAGCAGCCTGGCCGCTTCCGGCGGTTACTGGATATCAGCCAGTGCGGATTACATTTATGCCAATCCGGCCACCCTCACCGGCTCCATCGGGATATTTGGCATGATTGCCACCTTCGAGGACTCTCTGGCTGCACTGGGGATACATACCGATGGTGTAGGCACCAATGACTGGGCTGGCCTTTCTGTAACCCGTCCTTTATCTGATGGCGTCAAAGCGGTTATCCAGCGCCATATCGAACGGGGATACCTGGATTTCATCTCGCTGGTGGCTAAAGAGCGCCACATGACACCTGAGCAAGTAGATAACATCGCCCAAGGCCGGGTTTGGTCAGGGGTTAAAGCCAAGGAGCTTGGCCTGGTGGATGAGTTGGGTGACATCGATGCGGCCATCACCAAAGCGGCAGCCCTTGCCGGGTTGAGCGCTTATGACACCAAGGTCGTCGAGAAAGAGCTGACACCGGAGCAGCTGTTTATGCAGAAGTTCCTCTCCAATGTGGCCAGTTGGGTGCCGGCCGGCGTTGCCCATAGCAGCGTGACACAACAGTTGCTGACCCAGCTTACGGCCGTTGCCACCGAGTTGTCATCGTTCGATGATCCGAACCATGTTTACCTTTACTGCGAAAACTGCAGTTATTAAAAAAACCTCAATAAGGCCCGGTTATCCGGGCTTTATTTTTTTTTATTGCTATAATTCACTCCCGATTTTTAACGTACCTTCAATACTGTCTCCGATGACAAAAAAAAATATCTACATCGCCTATACCGGCGGCACCATCGGTATGCAGAAAACAGAACACGGTTTTGTTCCCGTTGCTGGCTTTCTGACGGAGTGTCTGCGCTCTATGCCCGAGTTCTTTCGGGATGAAATGCCCACGTTTGAACTTCACGAATACTCGCCGCTGATTGACTCATCCAACATGTCGCCTGCTCACTGGCAGATGATTGCCAATGACATTGAAGCCAATTACGACAAATACGACGGTTTCGTCATTCTCCACGGCACGGACACCATGGCATTCACTGCCTCGGCGCTGTCATTCATGCTGCAGGATCTGGCCAAGCCGGTCATTATCACCGGTTCCCAAATTCCGTTGTCTGAGCTGCGCTCCGACGGGCAGACCAACCTGCTCAACGCCCTGTATATTGCAGCCAATTATCCGGTGGCGGAAGTTTGCCTGTTTTTTAACAACAAGCTTTTTCGGGGCAACCGCACCACCAAAGCCCACGCCGACGGTTTTGACGCCTTTGCCTCACCGAATTTTCCACTCTTGCTAGAGGCGGGCATTAAAATTCGCCTGCGGGCAGGCGTAACAAACCATGACGTTAAAAAACCGTTGCAAGTCACCCACATTCAACCCCAGCCCATCGGCATCGTGACCCTGTATCCTGGGATCTCCAACGACATTTTCCGCAACATCCTGCAACAACCGGTAAAAGCGCTGATCATATTAACGTATGGAGTGGGCAATGCCCCCGAAGATCCGGAGCTGCTGCAAACCCTGAAACAGGCTCACGACAGTGGCATTGTACTGGTGAATTTGACCCAGTGCCGTCAAGGACGGGTAAACATGGGAGGGTATGCCACGGGCAATGCGCTGGCAAATGCAGGCCTTATCAGTGGCTTTGACATGACGACGGAAGCTGCTCTCGCCAAGTTGCACTATCTGTTTTCAAAAAACCTCAACGTGGCGCAAATTCGCCAACAGATGCAGCAAAACCTCTGCGGCGAGCTGACGAACGATTAAGCGCCCCCATTTGCGTGAGGTATCTTGAGTCAACCCTCGGGCATGTAACGGCTTACGCATCACGCAAGGGATAAAAAAACCACCTTCACAGGTGGTTTTTTACGAGGTTACAACTCTTTTTCCTGGAATTGGGCAATGGTATCGCCACGAAAACGCTTTTTAAGCTCGGCTTTGGATAGCTCAATCACCTTGCCATCAGTCCCGATGGTGAAATGCTCATCTTGCTGCAGGCGGCGCTGCTGAAACAGCATGACCACCTGCAAGGTGGAGTCCCGCTGCTCGTCAGACAAACTGCTTCCATCTTCCCATTTACCGGTTTCTGCCGCACTTTTAAGGCGCTGGTATACTTCCATGGGCATGTCATCAATGACTTTCAGTAAATCACTCATAGCTGTTTCCGTTTATTCAGTATGATGCGTACCCGGGTGATGAGGTATCCAATAAAACCGAATACAAACAACACACCGCCCACAACAGCCCGGGTGCCACTGGCCACTTCACCGCCCCAGAACCACACAACCACGCCCGCAATGAAAATGGTCATGGCAATCAAGCTGTGATTCATCAACTGACTGGATTTTTCAATCCGTTTTATCCGCTGGGCGGAGGACAAATCCCCCTGTAACTGCGCTTGGCAATGGGGGCATTCCCGGGCTTTATCGGATATCCGCTTTTCGCATATCGGACAACTGGTTAAGGCCATGTTGCCGCCTCCTAACCCAATTGATCAACCACGGCCAACATGGCCGTCAATGAGGCTTCACCCAAATGGATGCAACGCTCGGGTGACCAGCCCACCATGGGATCGGCCAGGTTATCGTTGTCTTTAAAAGGCATTTCCAAGGTGTTTGACAGACAGTTGAAGGTTTGTGCCACCCAGTTGGAGCCAATGGTCAAATTGGCTTTGCCGGGTTCATCCTTGCCATAGCCAAACTCGGTCTGAAAATCCGGGCTCACCAGTAACAGGGCTTGTTCAAAGCTGTCCTGCAGGGCTTGCAAGCGCTCATTCCAGGCAGGCACGCCATCACATCCGGCCAAAAATACATAAGGCAGCGCTTCATCACCATGTACGTCATAAAACAGATCAACGCCGGTTTGCTGCATTTTATCCACCACATAATACACTTCCGGACTGTTCTCCAGTGACGGAGACTGCCATTCCCGGTTAAGGTTGACCCCTTTGGCATTGGTACGCAGATGCCCGCGCACGCCGCCATCCGGATTCATGTTGGGCACCACGTAAAAATTGGCTTTATCCAGCAACTGTTTGGATACGGGATCGTCCGGATCCAGCAATTTGTACAGCAACCCTTCCACCAGCCATTCTGCCATGGTTTCGCCGGGATGCTGGCGGGCGGTGATCCAGATGTTCTTTTTGTCGTGGCTGTCATCACCAATTTTCACCAGTGTCATGTCCCGGCCATCCAGGGTTAATCCCAGATGCTCCAGCGACACTTTCGGGTGCATCTGCACCGCACTCAACAAATCCTGGTGCCGCTCGTAACTGTATGGGGCAAAATAGGCAATCTGGATGGCGTCAGCATCCAGCTCCACGGTAATGCTCAGTTTGCCGTTTTCGAACTGGGTGGGCAGACGGAACCAGTGCTGCCGGTCATAACTGGCTACCGCCTGATAGTTTTCCCAGCCCTTGGGATAGGAAGAGGTGCCCGCATTCATAATGTTCAGGGTGTAGCTGTTGCCCACATCCCCTTCAAAACGAAAATTGAACCACTGATAAAATTCACCGCCTTCATCCTCGCGGATGGCCAGTTGAATGTCGTCTTTGTTTTCCAGGCTGAGCACCTGAATGTTGCCACCATCAAAATTGGCGCTAATACGCATATGAATTCCTTGAATATCCACCGGTGTCATCACCCGGCACGTCAAATATCCCGTTTAGGATAAACCAAAAGCATCACGGATGACATCCGCCATCCGCCCGGTAAACCTGATAAAAAGGCAGCCAGCGCTGCCTTTAACTCACATCTTGACCGGTCATCAAAAATTACGGCTGCAGCATCAACTGCCGAATATATTTTACCGGGGCACTACCGTAACTGAGGAACTGTTCGTTGAATTGTCTCAAATTGAACTGCTGCCCCTGCTTGAGCTTGAGCTCATCGCGCAAGTCGTAAATGGCGCGAAAGCCCGCGTAATAGCTGGCCAGTTGCACCTGGCTCAGGGTCGCCCGGCGCCATTTGCCTTCGGCTTCCGCCTGTTGCTGGAAAGCCTCTTTGGTCATCAGTTCCATGGCCTGGGCTTTGCTCATGCCCTTTACCTGAATGCCGTAATCCAAAATGGTGTTACAAATCACCCGCAAATTCCATTTGTAGTACATCAGCCAGAGTTCGGGTTCAAAGTCACCGTATCCCTCTTCCAGCATCATCCGCTCAGCGTACACGGCCCAGCCTTCAATCATGGCGCCGTTACCGAACAGGCTCTTAATCAGGCTGGGGGATTTATTGGCATAAACCAGCTGGGCATAATGCCCGGGAATGGCTTCGTGAATATTGAGGATTTGCAACACCCAATGGTTGTATTCCCGCAGGTAACTTTCTGCCGAGGCATCGGACATCTCATCCAGCGGCGTTACATTGTAATAGGTGTTGCCACCCTTGTCATAAGGCCCCGGGGCACTGATGGAGGCGCCGGCAATGCCGCCAAGATAAGCCGGGGTTTCCCGGATCACCAGGGGTTTGTCCTTGTCCAGCTGCACCAGTTGGTGCCGGTTGACAAAATCCACCAACTGCGGCAACTGCTGTTTCACTTCCTCAACAAAATTTTCCCGTTTTACGTGATTGACCGACAACTTGTCAATCAGCTGACGAATAGCCACTTTGTCATCAACAGGCTTTGCTGTAGTGAAATATTTTGGCCATAAATCCGCGGTGATTTTTGCCATCTCTCTTTGTACTTTGTCTTTGTCTGACAAGGCTTTTTCGTACAAGGTTTTGGCTGTCATGCCGGAATGGATATCATACGCAAATTTTTGCTCGTAAAATTTTTCACCAATCCGGAAACTTCTGGCGCCCTCTTTTTGCAGCTTCTGCTCCAGTTTTTGCAAAAAGAGGATGTAATCATCCGCCGCTTTGTTGGCCGCGATGACGCGCTGTGTAAAACGTTGTTTTTCAGCCATGCTCAAAGAGGAAGTTGCAACCGTTTGCAGCAGTTCATCCGACAATACGGCGGCCACCCCCTTGTTTTGCAACATGGCCAGTTGGGTATGCTCCAGGGTGGGATTGCTGATATTGGCTTTGGCCGCGGCATAATAGGCCGGGACATTGTCCAGTCTGGCCAGCGCCGCCCGCAAACGGACATCCTGCGGCGCGTAGTTTTCATTAAGGATAAGGGCCAAACCGCCTGCCACGTTATAACTGGCGGGATCCCACTGCCAGGACTTGAACTGGGTGATTTCCCAGGCGCTGCTGGCCAGCTGATTTTCAATCAGGTGATAGTCAATCATGTTGGCGGTTGAGAGTGACGCAAGGGAAAACTGCCCCAAGCGCTGCTGATAATCACGGATAAAGGCCAGCATGGCGGCGCGGCTGTTCGCATCGGGAATTTGCAACACCGCATCATACTTGTGATAACCGCTATACAGTGCAGAGGTAGGAGCATGTTGCCAAAAATCTTCAATAAAACGGGCGCTGAAGGCCTTGAACTGCTGGTTTTGCTCCGCATTTACCGTCGCAATAGGCGTTTCATTGTGGGTCAAGGCGCTGCTATGGGACTGGCATGCACTGAGCCCGCCCAGCGCCAAGGCAATGGCCAAGGGCAACATCAGTTTTTTCATTGTTATCTCATCCTTCAGGCTTGTGTGATTGATATTGAGTAAATCATGGCTAAGGGCCGATTTACAGCAGCAATCGGCCCATCTCACAGATTGTTACAGTTTTGTAGCCAATCACTGCGCCACCGGGGTGTATACCGTGCTTTTATCAATGCACCAACCGCTGCTGCCTTCGGGAGTTTTATCCTGGGGATAACCGGTCATGAGGGTGTTGTTGGGCAAATGCTGCAATACCAAAGGTTTTGGCTGGGCGTTGTTGTCCCAGTAAAGCGTTAACAGCATGGCGTCTGAACCATCGCAGGTTTTAAGGTGGGCATCGGCAACTTCCGCATAGGCACTGCCGTGATATTCGCTCACGGTATCGCCCTGGCACTGCTGATTGTCGTACAGCTTGGCGTGGCTGCGGTAAGTATCCTTGCCAAAGGCCATGATGAACTCCTTGCTTTTGTTGCCATCAACCAGACAGCCACTGCTCCAGTTTCCCGCTAACGGCAGCTGTTTGGCTTTTTGATGCTGCCAACCAAAAATACTGAGGATGATAACGCCGACCACCAGCAGGGCCATGGCAATGGTTTTTGACATGAATTTCTCCGAAAAAACGCTCTGAAAATAAGGCTCTGTGACAATACCACAGTTTGGTTTAGACTGGGCGTTCAGCTGTTAATTATCTTTAGCGGCCATCTGCGCTATCACCGTTAAATGGAAGTATTATGGTCACCATCAATTTTGCCCGGCGCATCACCCTCGCCCGCCCTTACAATCATCCAACACACGCCAAGCAGGAGATTGCCGCCCTGCAACGGGCTTACGAAAGCGACAGGGGGCGGATTATCAACTCCGCCGCCATCCGGCGCTTGCAGCAAAAAACCCAGGTATTCCCGCTGGAGCGCAACGCCGCCGTCCGCAGCCGTTTGACCCATTCCCTGGAAGTGCAGCAAACCGGCCGTTTTATCGTACAAAAGATTTTTGATCTGCTCAGCCAGCAACAAGTGGCGTTGAGTTCACTGGGGTTAACCGGTATGGCGCGGCCGCTGGAAACCCTAGTGGAAATGGCCTGCCTGATGCACGATGTGGGCAACCCGCCTTTTGGCCATTTTGGTGAAGCGGCCATCAGCGACTGGTTCGAGCGCCATTTTGACACCATGGCACCGGATGATTTCCAACAGCACACGGACTTGCGCCGGGATATCTGCCATTTTGAAGGCAATGCCCAGGGATTGCGGCTGATGCACACCCTGCTGGGACTCAACCTCACCTACAGCCAGTTGGCGGGCATTCTCAAGTACACCCGCTGTGGCACCCTGGATAAAGCCAAACGTCCTGAGAATAAAGCCTACCTGATGAAAAAAGTGGGATATTACGCCAGTGAAAGCCACATTGTCAGTGCCATGACCCAAGCACTGGACATGGCGCCTGGCAACCGCCACCCGGTGAGTTACATCATGGAAGCGGCAGATGACATCTCTTACTGCCTGGCCGATATTGAAGATGCCGTAGAAAAAGACGTCATTTCACTGGCGCGGCTGCAGCAGCAACTCATTGCACAATACCAACAACAGTGCCACACCATGAAACTGGCAAGCTCGCACCATGCGCTGATGGCAGAGGTCATTGCACAGGCGCAAGAAGCCGCCAATAAAAATGCCATTAATCCCGAAAGCCAGTTTTTTACCTTTTTACGGGTGAAACTCATCCATCCGCTGGTACAACATGCCGCGCAGCGGTTTATTCAGAATATCGAAGCCATTTACCGGGGCGATTTCAATCAGCCATTACTGGAAGATCAGGGGCATGAACACGCCATTACCGAAACCCTGAAACGGGTGGCACAACAGGAGGTTTTCAACCACAAAGAGGTGGAGCAAATGGAGCTTCGCGGCTACCGAATTGTCAGCACCCTGCTGGACTGCTACCAGCCGCTGTTACGCATGCCACATGTGCAATTTGCCCAGCTGATTACCGGTAAAGGTCGCGGCCATTTAATTGAGAGCCGACTGCTGAAACGCTTGCCCCTGAAACATCTGGCCACTTACAAACGGGCCATCACCGAGAAGGCATTGCCGGAATATTATCACCGCTGCCGCCTGATACAGGACTATATCAGCGGCATGACGGACGAATTTGCGTTGGATGAATATCGTTTGCTGATGGCGTTGGATTAGCCGGAAAAACCCGTTAGCAGCGGCGGATGCGGACCACTCGCATGGTTTCCATTTCAAACCCGGCCACCAGTGTGGTCTGCGGGTAATAGTCTACGGTCACTTCCGTGCCTTTCAGGCTGCGGTATTTTTTGGGGCGTCTGAAACGAAAAGGGGTTTCGTAATTTTTCAGCATCAGTGTGTGCTGTACCCACTCTCCCTCATCCCGCTGGGTATGTGACATGACAATGCAATGTTCTGTGTGGATCAGTGCAGGATTGTCTCGAGATACGTCAGAAATGCTCATTATTACTTCCCTCCCAAAATTGTTTTCTGACAACAATCAGGTCCTGTCGGGCCTAACATTCATGCCAAACTGGCACCCGCTAGTAAATTTCCGACGGCAAACAACAACCCGTGCTGAAGACAGGGAATCAAAATATTGAAGCCGGGATAGATCCTAACGGTAAGGTTGCAAATAATGCTCTAAACAGAGCCAAGCAACCGGATATGAGGGATTATTGTAGCAAATTTAGCCAGTCTTGGGGCATGGACGTTTAAATTTCTTTTTAACTTTAGCATATGCTTATGATTGCAAAGCACTTTATACACTTTGTAAGCACATGAGATTACAGGGTTTTATGTTTAAAACACGTTGATGCTTGCCGGCATGCATCCAAAGAAATCTCCGGCAAAAATCGGCTGACAAAAAGCTGAATGTGAGCTCTCACCTCAGTATTTTCCCATCATTTTCTGGTGGGTCGCCAATGACTACCAGGGCAGTTCCCTGCCCTGATAATCAAAAAAGTGACCGCTATCTGCCGCAGTCAGCTGTGCTAACAGCGCTTTGATCCCCGTTGCCGAGGTGGCCGCATCAATCAATCCGTGAGGGCCGCCCATGTCGGTACGTACCCAACCCGGATGGATAACCACCGCTTTAATGCCCTCGCCCGCCAAATCCAGCGCCAAACTTTTACTCGCCGCATTAAGCGCCGCTTTCGAGGAGCGGTAAAGATAACCACCACCGCTTTGATTGTCATCAATGCTCCCCATTTTTGAGCTGATATTGGCAATGATGCCTTTGGCTTTACGCAACTGGGGCAAGAAAGCCTCAGCCACCTTGATGGGTGCAATGGCGTTTATTTCCAAGACCTTGCGCCATTCATCTTGCGGAATATCCCCAAGCAATACCGCATTGGGGCCGTAATATCCTGCATTGTTAATCAACAAATCAATGGGGCGATCCCTTAACTCGGCGGCCAGCGCGGCCAACTGTTCATAATCCGTCACATCCAGCTGATACACCTCAAGACCGGGGTTGTCGCTAATCAAATAGAGTAAATCATCGGCCTCTGCAGGGTTGCGGCAACAGGCCACCACATTCCAGCCGGCAGCCAGGTACAGTTCCGTTAGGGCAAGGCCCAGGCCACGATTGGCACCGGTGATAAACAGTTGAGGCATGTCTTCTCCTGAACAGCGCAGCCTAGCTGCTGTCACTGAGTTGTCCTTGATGAATATTGTAAGCCGTTTGGGGTGGCCGCTCCTGCATATGCCATCGTTGGCAATCTTGCCTCGGCGACCCGTTTAAACATTGTGTTGCAGCTGTCCATGCCGGTCAATCACTCTCTCAGATGCAAGCGGCAATGCCCATGGCTGCGTAAAGTGCGTGATTCATGCCCGGTACTGGCTTAACTGTGCACCCAATAAGGGAAAATACCCCATCATGGCAGCATAAATCCGTGACAGCTGCCCCGCATCCGGGGATACGCCTTGCAAAGCACGTCATGCCATAGGGGGCTGCTCACCCAATACCCATTACGGATGGAAGGACAGCGTTCGATGGCACTTTCAAATGCCCTAGCGGTAATCCGGCCCTTGGCGAACATAGTGCTTTTGGGATAACCGCATCCATCTGCTCTTTTTGCCAGGTGACAATGCGCTTTATCGCATCAGGTAAAACCATCCGTTAGCGGGCAAAGCGCTGCACCACTTCCAGCAAATTACCGGCTATCGTTTTCAAATGTTGAATGCGCGATGATGCAGACGCCGCAAACTCCTGGCTACTGCTGGCCATGGTGGAAATATCATTCACCTGTTGATTGATGTCTTCAGACACATGGGCCTGCTCTTCCACCGCTGCTGACATCTGGATGGCCATATGGGAGATGCTGTCCAGTTCGGAGGCGATATCGCCCAGTAACAGCGCACTGTCATTGACTCGAGCCAACCCGGCTTCGGCTTTACGTTGTCCCTGCTCTGCCACGGTTACCGCCAGCCCGGCTCTGTCAGCCAGCTCTTTGATGATGTTATGGATCTCTTTTGTCGATTCTTGTGTCCTACAGGCAAGGGAGCGCACTTCATCGGCCACTACCGCAAATCCCCGTCCCTGCTCTCCGGCTCTGGCAGCCTCAATGGCGGCATTAAGCGCCAGCAGGTTGGTTTGCTCGGCAATCTGTTCAATCATTTGAGCCACGGAGGTAATTTTATCGGTTTGTTCTGACACGCTGGTCACAGAGCTGGAAATATGATCCACAGACGTACGCAACTCTTCCATGGCCTCACTGGTTTTGTCACCTACATTTTTGGCCCTGCCGGCAAGCTCGGTGGACGTGCGTACCCTGTCGGTGGTATCGGTTACGTGCTGGGCAATTTCAGTAATGGCAATGGTCATCTGCTCCATGGCCATTGCCACCTGCTCGGTTTTTTTGTGCTGCTGTTCCAGCATCTGGTTGGAATCCGCGGTAAGCTGCACGGAGGCCTGCGTTTCATCCACAATCACGGTGGCAGCATGATCAATACGGGTCAGCACCGTATTCAAATGGGCCCGCAAGCTCAAAATGGACACCTGAATGGCACCTAATGTATCCCGGCGCTCGGTATAGCTTTGCACCGCAAGGGGATCACAAAACTCGCCCTTGAGGAGCGGTAACAACTCCTGATGAATTTTCTGTTTAGCCACATTCACCAAAACCCCATACACGATAAACGACAGCATCAACAAAATTTCTGAAATACGGCTAAAACCCAGCCCATACAACAAGAGGCTGGCAACAATTGCCACAATTAAAAAAATGTTCTCCGCCGCTAATCGGGATGGCTTGCTAAGCCCTTTACCCTGGTTGAGCCGTGGATACAAGGACTGGCAACGGGCAACATCCTGTGCCCTGGGTTTGGTTCTTACAGACTGAAAACCAATCACTTTTCCGTTTTCTGTCATGGGCGTAATGTAAGCATTCACCCAATAGAAATCACCGTTTTTACAGCGGTTTTTCACCAATCCCATCCAGGGTTGGCCTTGTTTAAGGCACTGCCACATATGACGAAAAGCCGCAGATGGCATATCCGGATGACGTACCAGATTGTGCGGCTGCCCCACCAGTTCTTCGCGAGAATAGCCACTGATTTCAATAAAAGCTTCATTACAATCGGTAATGACCCCATTAACATCCGTCACGGAGATTAATTTTTGGGATTCACTGAAAGTACGTTCATTGTCGGTGACAGGTAAGTTTTTTCGCATCGTTATTAGTTCCTTGAGCTCTAGCGCGATGCCAGAGAGCTCTCAATTGACGGTTACCTAGGCATTACAGAGTAAATATTAGCTGACTTTTACTAACCTATGAGGTTGAAAACAAACATATTGCCACGAATCATAATAATGACGGTTGTCGCAATACCAATAAAGAATGTGACTAGAGTATTACATAAACCATATCTAATGTAGGGTTTTTAACTGTTTGGTAGTGCAAAAAACAACCTTTTAGTTTTTTGCATTGAAAATCATATTGATAGGGTTGGTTAAACAGGGAAGCACGCTATGTCGGCTTATCATGCACTCGTAAAAATGAGCATGAGCCCAGCGGATATGCTGCCAAAGATGGATATGAGAATACAAGTGCCCCCAACTGGCCCACAGGGCTGCCATGGCAGCCCTGTGGGCCAGCACTGGGCGCGTTGGCTACCCAGCATGGCTAAATATATAAAAGCGGCATTATGGGCAGAAAAACGTTTTCATTTTAAGCCAAATTAAACCAGCACCTTATTCATGCCGCAATAAAAAGTAATGTTGCGAAAAATCACGTATCCATTACAAGACATCACCAATAATAGGCTGTAAATCATGCGGTAAAGCGGATGAGTGCCGGTAAGCCCTATTTGTCATTCTTCACTAATGGATTTTAACACCCGGCAAGGATTGCCAACCGCGACCACATTGGCGGGAATGTCTTTTGTTACCACACTGCCTGAGCCAATCACGCTATTGTCACCAATCGTCACGCCAGGATTTACAATCACGCCCGCCCCAATCCATACGTTATTGCCGATGGTAACAGGCTTGGTATAGTCGGCATTTTTAGGCCTTAATTTAGGGTTCACCAGATGGGTTGCTGTCAGTATTTTTACATCAGGCGCAATCAGTACATCATCACCTATTTTTACCATTCCATCATCTAATACCAAAAAATTAAAATTGGCATAGAAATTTTCGCCTATTTCCATATGCGTACCATAATCACAATGGAATGGAGGTTCTATTTCAAAATTTTCACCGATTTTACCAAACAGTTTCTTTAAAATGTTTTTTCTTTTTTCTGTTTCTTCAGGTTCTGAATCATTATATTCTTTTGTAAGATGTCTGGCTTTATTCCGCAAAAGAATTAAATCTTCTGCATATGCATTATAAATCTCGCCACTTAACATCTTTTGTGTATTATTCACCTTAAACATTCCTTGCTTAATAAAAATCATATATATTATATCACATTCAAATAATTGATTTTTAAATTTAAAATAATATCTATCTTGACATCATATAAAAATATTTTTATTGATAACATTAAATTAACTCAAGGCTTTATTTCCTAAATCGGTTGAACTAAAGCTGTAGTGGCTGAACTGATCGGTATAGCCTACCGTACAGCTGATTTTTGGACAAAAACGGGAAAATCTGTACGAAAAAAGTAGAGGAAGAAACTTCGGTGGATTTAAACCTCCGCGTACTGACTTAATCGCAGGTTCCCTAAACTCCCTTTCAGATTTATGCGGCTTGCTGCTCACCGTCGTTTTGTGAGTCGTCAGCGGTTAACTGGCCATTAGTGATGCGTTCGAGCTGATACGCTCTGAGTGGTGGGACGTGTTTGCCCCATTGCGATACAGAAGATTTTGAAATGCCCAACGCCTTGGCTAACGCTGTAGCAGTTTTGAAATGAGTAATAGCCATCGACGTTTTCATCAGAAGCCTCCTTTGCCATAAGTAAAGTCAATATTAAGATCTCTTTACTTTTCAGTCGACATAAAAGTAAAGGACAATTGACTAGATGAAAGTTAAGATTGCTAAACTATGATGAATGAACGAATCAAAACCAGACGTAAAGAACTGAAGCTGTCACAAGAAGCTTTAGGTAAACGTGTTGGAGTAACCAAAGCAACTGTATCCCAATGGGAGAACGGTATTACTTCGCCTGCGGGCGAGAACATGCACAAGCTTTGCAAAGCATTGAGCACATCATCATCATTTTTGCTTTATGGCGTTGAGGATAAAAATAATCCATCTGCAGACGCATCATTCCAAGGTGAAATGGCAACTTGGGATAACAGCACGCCACTTGATAAAGATGAAGTTGAAGTGCCCTTCTACACAGAGGTTAAGCTGTCTGCTGGAAATGGCATCATCGCTGATGTCGAAAACCACGGCCCCAAGCTACGCTTTTCCAAGTCTACCCTGCGCAGCCAAGGTGTTGAATACAGCGCAGTAGCCTGCGTAAAAGTCTCTGGCAATAGCATGGAACCCGTTTTGCCGAACGGCAGCACGGTGGGCATTGATACTGCCAATAAAACCATTGTCGATGGAAAAATGTATGCCATCAATCATGATGGCATGTTGCGCGTCAAACTGCTGTATACCCTCCCCGGCAACGGTTTGCGCTTACGCAGTTACAACCAAGACGAATATCCTGATGAAAGCTATAATGGTGATCAAGCAAAAGTGATCACCGTTATAGGACGTGTGTTTTGGTATTCAGTTCTTATGTGATAAAACACTTCTCTAATAAAATCCACATTCCTCACATGGCTTTTCAACATTTTAATTATATTATTACAGACGTCGAACAACAAATTTCAGGCTCTTACCTAATATAATTAGCACCGTAATATCTCAATATTTTATATACGCGCCACACCTATTGGTTTAAATACCAGTTATCATCTTAAATATAAGTTTATTTGTTTCGTAATTTGAGAAACAAAGTGATATAATATAAATTTAAAATTCTATCTGAATAAGGTCTATTATATGTCTTCGAGTTTTCAGACTCCATTAAGATACCCTGGTGGGAAAGCGAGACTAGGTGCTTGGATAGCATGGCTGATGAGACATAATGATATAAGTGGTGGCATTTACGCAGAGCCATATGCCGGAGGTGCAGGTGCTGCCTTATATCTATTGAGCAATCAATATGTAAGACATATTTTCATAAACGACCTTGACCCTGTGATTTATGCATTTTGGTGGTCAGTAGTTAATGATTCGGAAAGTTTAATCACTCTTATTAACTCCGAGGATGTAACAATTGAGAACTGGGTTAAACAACGTGAAGTTTTAAATAATTTAGAACAACATTCTCGTACTGAGATTGGATTTGCCACGTTCTTTCTAAACAGAACTAATCGTTCCGGAATATTGAAAGCTGGAGTCATAGGCGGACGTTCTCAGAACGGAAATTATAAAATTGACGCTAGGTATAATAAAGAAGATTTATCAAGAAGAATACGGACAATAGCTAGACATAAGAAAAGAATAAACTTAACAAATCTAGATGCGATGAATTTTATTAATGACCTAGCACCTGATTTTGGTAGTAAATCGCTGATTTATCTAGACCCGCCATATTTTAATAAAGGTAGTCAGTTGTATCGGAATTTCTATAATGCTGATGACCACCGGGGTATTGCTGAAAGTATATTTAATATAGATTCACCTTGGATCGTCACTTATGATAACTGTGAACCGATTAAAGACATTTACAAAGAATATGACACCCAAGAATTTTCACTCATATACTCAACGAGTATGGAGCGACCTAAAGCAACAGAAATAATGGTGTACAATAATTTAGATTTACCTTGTACACCATTCCTAAGTAGGACAACGAGACCTTATCCTAAAGATTGGGAAAAAAGGTTTGCGATATAAATTGAAATCATTTATTTGCTTTTTGTAAAATTGATTCAATTGTTTTCAATAACAAAGGTTCCACTGCCTTAAAGTGTACCGCCAAATGTCTTGAGTCAGGACTATGAATAACAGAACTATGCTTCATTAAATTACCTTGTTGTGCAATATAGTCGATCGCCGATTTGAGTTCTGCTCTTACACCCTTATCGTTATACCATTCATTTATCTTTGATTTGTAAAACCCGTCTAAAGATGTATTTGCTTCTTTTCCGAGCAAAGTTGATAAAATTTCTATAAAGGTCCAAACACAAATACACATTAAAGAACCGTGTGATTTTAGCGAAATTTTGCACAACGAATTATAAAACTCCTCCAACTTGGAAGAATTTAACTTCTTTAATTCTGTAAAGAATGGCTCTGATACTACTATAGTTCTTGGCAATGATGTAGTTTTGACTTTCCCGCTATTACTGGACTCATTTTTGTTTGAGTTATCGACATTTAAGTCGTTAGAATTACCACCATTATTAGAATTAGTACTTTGACTACGTGACGAATTACTTTCGGTTTTTCCGTTGTTTCCATTACTATCAGAAAGTTTATTTACATCTGGCAGTGAAAACTTTTCAAGATATCTACTAATTTTGTCTGCATCAGCATAAGAATCACCAACTCGAGATAAGCTAAGTTCTTTATTTTTGATGGATTCTAGAAAAGTTTTTGATTTATTTAATGCATCATCTACTAAATTTTTATGCTGTTTTGACAAACGCATTTGCTTTTCAATGAATATATCTTTCGAAATAATGCCCTTACTAATCGCTGACCTGACAATCCTTGTAAAGACTTCATGCGAATACTCTCTTCCGTCAATAAAATCAGATATATCAGGATGTTTAGATTCTAATGCGAATATTAATGCCGTTGAATGCCAACTAGCAGAATCATCTGTTATTTTCTGATCGAACCTGAATCTTGCCGCAGCGATAGCAGACCAGTTCAATCTACGAGAACCATTTCCTGATGCATGACGTTCATATACAGTTTGATAAATTTTATCCTTTGAATCAGAAACTTGTGCATGAATAGCGTCAAAATCAAATAAAGTTTTTGCTAGCAACCCTTCTGCTTTTTTCTTAAGTGCAGGTGTCGGTGCTAGCTCTGGTGTACGTATGACTTTTAGTGCAGCGGTCCTTCTGTTACCGTCAAGAACGACAGCATCATGTTCTGCTGAATACACCAACAAAGGTTCACCTAAGTCCTCTTCTGCTAAGCTGGTCATCAAATTTGAAAAATATGTAGGGTTCGATCGGTATATTTTTTCAATACAAGCTTGTTGGTCACTAGCCTTTCTAAATCTGTAGTTCCCTTCATCCAACATAAGATCATCAATTGAAAAAGATTTGATTTCCGCAAAGCGCATAGTCTGCTCTTCCCTGTTTTAACTTTTAATAAAAGAGCATCTGAATTCAGATGCATAAATAGTTTTAGTACCCATAATCTCTGTCGATTATAGATCAACCGTCAAGCATAACCACCTATAAACATTGAATATTTCAGTAATCTATCAAATCACATTAAGCATACTTTACATCAAGCATTGAAAACAAAGTAAAGATATCTTAACATTTTTTTATTATTTCGTTCTCAGGGTATATGAATCAATGCCAATTCTGACCACCAACCCAAGCACCGCGAAGGAACGCGCCGAACACCGCTTGTTAGTGTCACTGCGGTTTGCCTGCTTGATGACCAAACACCGCAATCCAATGGACTGCCCACGAGTACAGCAACGCGTGGCAAAGTTGGAAAAGTACCTCTACCAACACCACCCAAGCCAACGATTCGACAAGGTGTATATCGATTGCGCTGGCGACCTTGGTGAGCACTTTGCCCTTCGGGTACACAGCAGCAACTACCAAGTGACCATCTGGCGCAGCAACCACAATGCTGCCGCTATCACACCGCTGTTTAGCAACGCTATTGCGTAGGAGGCCGACATGGACTGCCAATCAACTCGCACCCGCACTGCCCGTAAACCGCACCAATGTTGTGAGAGCCAAACCACCATCAACCTGGGCGAGCAATATGCCTTTACCTCAGGTGTATGGAACGGCAAACCCGCCAGTTTTAAAAATGCTAGAACTATTGGGAATATACTCGCACAAACATCACGTTATGTGAACTTAACACCAAGTGAAGGTGATGACTATCCCTACTTTGGCTGATTGATTGACTGGTTTGATAACCGCATCACCGCAGATTATCAGGGCGATGCGTACTAGCCAGTTAATGGACCGAGGAATATTCATCGCCCAAAGCAAAACAGGCGCCGAACAAATCAAACTGTGGTCGCCACGCCTACGGGCAGCCATTGCGTTATCAAAGACATTAACCAAGCCCGGCATTGCATCAACTTTTGTGCTCAGCCAATCACACGGCAGCAAGTGGACCCGCGACGGCTTCAACACCCGTTGGCGTTCTGACCGCAGCAAAGCACGCGAAGCCACAGGCCTGCCGTTAGATTTCACCTTTCACGATCTGAAAGCCAAAGGCATTTCGGATATCGACGGCACACTGCAAGAGAAACAAGCAATATCTGGCCACAAGTCAGCAGGACAAACGGCAAGATATGATAGGAAAACTAAGCGGGTAAACGCAGTCGATAATACAAAAAAATAGGCTCCATCTTCTGAAACCATCTTCTGAAAATCTTCTGAAATGAGCTTTTGGGGGATTGCAGGCATAAAAAAAGAGGTGAGCTTTTATGCTTAACCTCTTGATTTTTATCGATAAGTAGGTGGTACCCGAGGCCGGACTTGAACCGGCACGCTGTAACCAGCGAGGGATTTTAAATCCCTTGTGTCTACCGATTCCACCACTCGGGCTCATCGATAAATGGAGGCGCGACCCGGAGTCGAACCGAGGTCCACGGATTTGCAATCCGCTGCATAGCCACTCTGCCATCGCGCCTTTTCTTACTTTCAATACCGTGCTGATGCAAGATATTGGAGCGACATACCGGGTTCGAACCGGTGACCTATACCTTGGCAAGGTATCGCTCTACCAACTGAGCTAATGTCGCACACATTACAAAGACTGTTTGGTTGCTTAGTCCCTGACTGCGGATTGGCATTCTACCGATTTATCCCGCTGAGTCAATCTGCAATTTACGATTTTATTACTGAGTGCTGGCTATTTATCCAATTGATTGATTTGCCAACGCATTTGCTGAAATCGTGGCGCCATTGCCCCACGATTTCAGAGTTTTCAAACGGCGAAATTAAGCATCAATGGTGGGCAGGCTGATAAATTCCAACCCCAACATTTTACGCATAACGCCCACAACCTGGCAGCTATAGCCAAACTCGTTGTCATACCATACGTACAAAATGGCACGGTTACCGTCAGCAATGGTTGCCTGAGAGTCAACCACGCCAGCATAGCGTGAACCGACCAGATCGCTGGAGACAATTTCACGGGATTCAGTGAAATCCACCTGATTTTGCAGTGCAGAATTTAACGCCACACCTTTCAGGTAATCGTTCATGTCTTCTTTACTGGTTTCAGTTTCCAGATTCAGGCTCAAAATGGCCATGGATACGTTAGGTGTAGGTACGCGAATGGCGTTACCGGTCAGTTTGCCAGACAGTACCGGCAAGGCTTTGGCTACGGCTTTGGCGGCGCCGGTTTCGGTGATAACCATGTTCAGCGGGGCACTGCGACCACGACGGTCCGCTTTATGATAGTTATCAATCAGGTTCTGATCGTTGGTATAGGAGTGAATGGTTTCCACATGGCCGTTGACGATATGATACTTGTCGTTGATGGCTTTCAGTACCGGTGTAATGGCGTTGGTGGTGCAGCTGGCAGCAGAGACGATGGTGTCTTCTGTCAGGATGTCACTGTCGTTTACACCATACACGATGTTTTTAATGGCACCTTTGGCTGGCGCGGTCAGCAGCACTTTGGCGGCCCCTGGACATTTGAGGTGTTGCCCCAAACCGGCTTCATCTTTCCAGATCCCGGTGTTGTCCACTACCAGCGCGTTATCAATGCCGTATTTGGTGTAATCCACTTCATCAGGAGAGCTGGCGTAAATCACCTGGATGTATGTGCCGTTGGCAATAATGGCGTTGTTTTCTTCATCCACTTCCACGGAGCCGTTGAATGGCCCGTGTACGGAATCACGGCGTAACAGGCTGGCACGTTTTTCCAGATCGCCCGGACGGCCGCCACGCAAAACAATGGCACGCAGGCGCAGTTTGTTGCTCTGGCCGGTGCGTTCAATAAGCAAACGGGCCAACAAACGGCCGATACGGCCAAAACCATAGAGCACCACGTTGCGGGGTTCTACTTCATCCTGGCAAGCAATGGCTTCTGCCAGTTCAGTTTTCATATAGCTTTCAATGGCTTCAGTGCCAGTATGAGTGGCCCAATATTTAACGGCCAACTTACCGATATCCACTTTGCATTGTCTTACCGGCAGTTTGCTCAGGGCTTCCAGGAAAGGAAAGCTTTCGCGCAAACGCAGTTTTTCATCAACATGCCGTCTTACCAAACGATGGGCTTTAATGATATCGATTGTGGAAGCGTTTAACAGTGGTTTACCGTATACCACTACTTCAACGCCTTGATTACGGTACAGTTTACCCAACATCGGCTGCATGGCCTCAGCCAACTCAAAACGTTCTTGCCAACTTTGCAGGTATTTATCAGCGCTCATCTACAGATCCTTTAGGTCCCAATCACCAAAAATGACAGGAAATGATTGAGTAACGAATAGAAACGACCAATAATCGAAACAATGACGCCAATGCCATTGTGCTTGGTCGGCGCTATTTTAAAGAAATCTTGATTAACAGGCCAGTCCGGAATTTTTATCTGACTTGTAATTTTATTATATTTTCCAAGGATTAATGATGCTTTCAAAGGGAAAAGTCGTAATAATTACATCATTTTCTTTCATAATCCCCCTATCTGGCTGTGAAAGAAGCCTCTCCACGGCTGAAATCTGTAAGAATAATCCTGAAATTTGTGTCGATTTACATAAAGATGGTTGGTGTCGTGCCCAGCGAACGCAGTTAATCAAAACGCGCTTTCAACTGCAGCAAACCCCCTCGCCTTCCGGCAAGCAGCTCTATGGCCTGTTGCTGGCAACAGAGCATTACAATGACTGCGTGCAGTTAGGCTCGGGTGTCAAGCATATCGAACACCCGGAACGCAGTAACGACAGGGCCAGAGCCTATATTTTAAGTACCCAGGCACTGCAACAATTGCAGGAGCAAACCAAACACAGCACCGAGCCCATTCTGGCCTTTTATCATTGGAGCCGTTTGGGCGATGAAGCCGCTCTTGACACCCTGTTAACGGCAGAGCGGCAACAGCAAATTCGTACGCCGGAAATTCTTGCAGGATTGGGGGGATATTATTTAAAACGGGACAACGCCAAGGCGTTATCGTTATACCTTGATGCCATTAAACATGCCGATAAGGCTCAATTCAACAGTGACTGGCTATTGGGTGCCAGTGAAGCCTACCAGTTACTGGGATTGCCACAGCAAAGTTATTTACTGGCCCAAACCAATATCCTGTTAAGCAATAACACCGCCAATGAAGCACAACTCAATGCGCTGGTAGCCAACCCGCAACAACGCGTTGGCCTGGAGCAGCAAGCAAAAGCGTTGGCCATGGCCATCAAAAGTGGTCACTATGCCCAAAGCCAATGGCCCACCACATTGGCCGGTGCGATAACTAACCGTAACCATGCTAAACCTTGCAGTGCTACCGAGCCGTCATCATAACGTCACCAAAATTTCGTCCCTTTTTTGTCGAGAACTGCTATTACTTAAGCAACACGCAATTTACCTGCCAGCTTAGTGTGATCAACATAATTATTTTTCAGTTTTTTAACTCGATAATCAAATATGGCGATTTTAAGCGCTAATCAGGGCTTTTTTGATGATTCAGCTTGACTGAATTATGCAGCTTTGTAATTTTATTACTAACTAAACATCACAGTCAGAGGGATATTTCATGACTATTCGCATAGCAATTAACGGCTATGGCCGCATCGGACGCAATGTGCTGCGGGCCTTGTATGAAAGTGAAAAAGATTATCCGGTAAAAATTGTGGCCGTAAATGACCTGGGTGATGCCGCAACCAACGCCCACCTGACCAAATATGATTCTGTGCATGGTCGCTTCAATGCTGCGGTGGAGCACGATGATCAAGCCATTTATGTCAACGGTGATAAAATCCTGACCTTTGCAGAAAGGGACCCGGCCAATCTGCCTTGGGCCGAACTTGGCATTGATGTGGTACTGGAATGCACCGGCATGTTCCGCAGCCGCCAGAGTGTACAACCCCATCTGGATGCCGGCGCCAAGAAAGTCATTATCTCTGCCCCGGGCAAAGAGGTGGATGCCACCATTGTTTATGGCGTTAACAACCAGATCCTGCGGGCAGACATGCAGGTGATCTCCAGTGCCTCTTGCACCACCAATTGCCTGGCCCCCATTGCCAAACCCCTTAATGATGCGCTGCACATTGAATCAGGCTTGATGACCACCATCCACTCTTACACCAATGATCAGCGCCTGTCAGATGTTTATCATAAAGATCTGCGCCGGGCCCGGGCTGCCGCGTTGTCAATGATCCCCACAAAAACGGGCGCCGCCGCGGCCGTGGGGCTGGTGGTACCGGAACTTCAGGGCAAGTTTGACGGGCTGGCTGTTCGGGTGCCTACCGCCAATGTGTCATTGGTGGATCTGTCCTTTATCGCGTCCAGAGATACCAGCGTGGAAGAGGTAAACCGCATCATTATCAATGCGGCCAAACAGGCGCCCATGAGTGAAGTGCTATCCATCAACGAAGAGCCGCTGGTGTCCATTGATTTTAACCATACGCCCTACTCTTCCAATTTTGATGCCACCCAAACCCGGGTAAATGGCCGCTTGGTAAAAGTCATGGCCTGGTATGACAATGAATGGGGATTCAGTAACCGCATGCTGGATAATGCCGTTGCCTTGATGGCTGCCCACAGGGCCTGACAATAATGAAAAACGGCATCCCTTGCGTTGCCGTCTATAAAAAAACGCCCGGAAATATCCGGGCGTTTTGTCTGTAGCTATTTTTCATTATCGCTAATAAGCAGTCTCGTGCTTGTTCAAATAACCTTGCCTACAGTTTGGCAAAATCATCCACATTAATGGCACTGATGCGCAATTTATCTGCGGCCAACAGCCGCGCCTGCTCATCCTCATCGATAATGTCCTTCTCAACCGCGGCGGCGCATAGTGCATCCAAAGACAGCTGGCGGGATAAAACACCATGCTTTTGCGCATCACGCAGCTTGGCGTAAAGCGCCCGGCACTGATACATGGCCCGGAATGCCGCTTCCACCTCGGCAACACCGCTGTTATCACCGTCCACTTCAGGACACAAGAATGTCAGCCGTTCCCGTACCGGTGAAGGCTTTTGCAAACTGCTGGCAACCTCACGGCTGAGTTTGTCTGATGGCCCTTTAAACCAATTGCCCAATGGGAACACCAGCACCCGCATCAGCCAGGACAAGGGCTTGTTGGGGAAGTTACGGATGGCGCCTTCCAGTGCCGTTGCCGCCAGCTGCAACCGGGTTTCCATGACATGTTTTACCACCGGCAATTCGTCAAACTGACGGCCATGATCTTCAAACAGTTTCAGAGTGGCAGAGCCCAGGTACAGCTGACTCAGCACATCCCCCAAGCGGGCAGACAACATCTCTTTGCGTTTCAAATCGCCCCCCAGCACCAGCATGGCAATGTCCGTAATGAATGCCAGCGCTGCAGACATTCTACCCATCTGCTTGTAATAGATGCGCGTATCGCCGCTTACGGGCGATTGCGCCAGATAGCTGCCGGTCAGGGCATGGCCAAACGTCGCCAAGGCATTACGCATGGCGTAACCGATATGCCCCATTAACAGGGAATCAAAACGGTTCAAGGCTTCTGTGTCATTCTCCATCCCTGCCGCTTCCATTTCTGACAGCACGTAAGGATGACAACGGGTAGCGCCCTGCCCGAAAATCATCAGGCTGCGTGTGAGGATATTGGCACCTTCCACCGTAATGGAAATGGGGTTTGCCATATAGCCGTGAGCCAGATAGTTTTTAGGGCCCATTTGAATGCCCTTGCCGGACTGGATATCCATTGCATCATTCATTACCTGCCGGCCAAGCTCGGTCATGTGGTATTTGGCAATGGCAGTCACCACCGACGGTTTGACTTTCAAATCGATGCCGGTCGTGGTGAGGCAGCGGGCGGCTTCCAATTGGTAGGTGTTGGCCACAATCCGGGAAAGCGCTTCCTGCACCCCTTCAAACTGACCGATGGACAAGCCGAACTGTTTGCGGATATAGGCGTATGCCGTGGTGGTTTTTGTGGCCAGATGACCAGAAGCCGTTGCCAGTGCCGGCAATGAAATGCCGCGCCCGGCAGATAGGCATTCCACCAGCATCCGCCATCCTTTACCGGCATATTGCGGCCCGCCAATAATCCAGTCCAGAGGGATGAATACATCCTTGCCCTGGGTGGTACCGTTCATGAACGCCATATGCAATGGGTCATGACGACGGCCAATGCTCACCCCGGGATGTTTGGTGGGAATGAGCGCACAGGTAATGCCCAAATCGGCAGTATCGCCAAGCAAGCCTTCTGGATCTCGCATCTTGAAGGCCAATCCCAGCACGGTCGCCACCGGTGCCAGCGTAATGTAACGTTTGTTCCAGGTCAGCTTGAGGCCTATCACCTCTTCGCCGTCAAACTGCCCACGACAAACAATGCCCTCATCAGGAATGGCGCCAGCATCCGAACCGGCTTCAGGCCCTGTCAATGCAAAACAAGGCACCTCTTCCCCTTTGGCCAATGCGGGTAACCAGCGCGTTTTTTGCTCCTGGGTGCCGTAATGGGTCAGCAATTCTCCCGGCCCTAACGAGTTGGGCACCATTACGGTAACGGCGGCGCTAAGGCTACGGCTGGCAATCTTGCTGACGATTGTGGAGTTGGCATAAGCCGAGAACCCTTTACCACCATATTTTTTAGGGATGATCAGGGCAAAAAAGCCTTCTTTTTTAAAGTAATCCCATAACTCCGGGGGCAAATCCCGGCGCTTGTTGACGATATCATAATCGTCAATCATGCTCAGGGCGGTCATTACCTGTTCGTCAATAAAGGCTTTTTCTTCCGAAGAGAGCGCAGGCTTGCCATAATCATGAAGCTTGTCCCAGTTGGGTTTGCCGCGAAACAGCTCCGCCTCCCACCACACATCCCCGGCTTCCATTGCCTGGCGCTCCGTATCCGACAATGGCGGCAGCACTTTACGGAAAAAGGCCAGCACCGGTTTTGTCACAAACTGCAGCCGTACATCCCGTACAAAAAACAGTGCTACCAGTACCAGAATAAGCAATAGCAAAATCGTCATAACATTGCCCTTATATTATTTCCCTGCAACAGCCACACCGGCTGATATATAGGGAATGACCTTGCGAATAACCGCTTCAATATCATTATGTTCATCAAAATCCGCTGTTGCTATTTCCATCAGCGCATCGGCAGATGCCATAGTGAAAACCACCGTACCCAGAGTAAAGTGCAGTCGCCAGAACACATCAGCGGGCGGCACCTGTGGCACGCTTTCACTGACTGCCGTGACAAAGGTCTGCAAATGCTCTCCGTAATGGGACGTGATAAACCAGCGAAGGTGCCCCTGGCTTTCAATATAACCTCGGCCCAACAGTTGTAAAAAGGTACGGGTGCCATCAGGCCACAACTGATTCAACTTGAGTAATGGCCCCACCAATGAGGAAAAAATCTCCTCCAGGGAGGCTTGTTGCTCCTGCTTACGCTGGGCATTGATGGCGTGTGATGCCGCAGGCATGAACACGTCAAGGTAACGTGCCAGCACTGCGCGAATGAGCTCTTTTTTAGAGCCGAAATGATAGTTGACCGACGCCAAATTGACTTCGGCCTTGCTGGTGATCAGCCGCAACGAAGTTTCTGAAAACCCGCGTTCGGCAAACAGTCGCTCTGCGGCATCGAGAATACGGGTCTTGGTGTCAAAGCGATTGGCCATGCCATCTCCCAAATTATTTTAAACACCTGTTTAAAATAATTGTTGGGGTAGCTGATGTCAAACAAAAACTGGGGCCGTCACATGCACCGGACAAGGCGTTAACCCATATTAACGAAGATGACTGCCACGACGGTTTTGCTCCCGGGCCGCCACTTTTTGCTGCGCATGTTTGGGCAGCATCACATACACAGCCCCATAGTCTCCCTGCCCCCTTGTAGCACTGTGAAACGCCTGCACTTCATCCATCTGCGTCAACCAATGATTCACGCAGGACTTGATCAGTGCGGGGAAAGGTTTGCTGTGGTGTCCCTTGCCGTGGATCACCAGTACACAACGGTTACCCAAGCGTACATGCGCCAGCAAAAATGTCACTAAGGTGTCCCGGGCCTGACGGCGGGACATGGCATGAACATCCAGCGCTGCAGCAACTTTATATTTCCCCAGGCGCAGATTCTTGAAAACAGCATCTTGCACCCCAGGACGTTTGAAACTGAGCATGTCATCCGGTTTAACCGGCGGAATTAGCGCCAATTCCAGCGGTAACCGTAACAGGTATTCGTTCATTTGTGCGGCGGCCTTGCGTGCTTTTTGGGCATCAGTTGCACCATTATGGCAAGCGGTTGGGGCCATGCGGTTATGTATCAACGGTTTTACATCCGCCATTTCAGTCAGAAATAAATCCATATCATTTTGATCCATAAGCAGATATCCCCATTATTGCCCAACCGAATTACACACTTTGTTAATAAATCAATCTTCTGTTAAACCAGCGCTTCTATTATAGTGAGCACCATTACACATGAGTAAACGAAGTGAATGAGAAACATCCTGATAACACTGGCATTACTGCTGACGGCAGTGACGCCGGGATGGGCAGCGGATAACAAGGATGATGCCGCGCTGAATCATCATTACGAGCATTTTATTGCCGCTTTTGCCACATTAGATACGCAACCCTTGGCCACCATTTACGCGGATGATGCCGATTATATTCCCGAACAGCAAACCGGCGACATTGTCACCGGCAAGACGGACATTCTGGCACTCTATCAAAAATTTTTTGAGCGCATTCAAAAACGTAAAGCCCATATTGAAGTGGATTTCCGCATTGTCAGGCGCTTGCGCCAAGGCGCCCAAGCCACCGATATCAGCTATTATCTGGTGCGTTTTTATCCTCCGGTAGAAACCGAAGAACCCGTCAGTGAGTTTGCCGGCAAAATGGTGGTGGTTTCCGAGAAAAACGCCCAGGGTCAATGGCAATGGAAAGTGGACATCAGTAACCGAGCCAGTCCCACACTGTTTTTTAATGCCGAGCCCAAAGCCCCACTTTACTATGGCAATCACTTGAAACCCTTAACTAAATAACGGTTTAGCATGTCTCATTCCAGCAAGTTGAACCCGCGCCCCTGCCCTTGTGGCAATGGTTTGGATTATGGCGCATGCTGTGCGCCGTTTCATCAATACGCATTACCGGCACCCTCTCCGGAGGCGCTGATGCGCTCGCGTTACAGCGCCTTTGTGCTACAGCAGTTTGCTTATCTTGAAGCCACACATCACCCGGATTTTCGCCAGGGACTTACCGCCGAGGTGCTGGCCCAAGGGACCCATCCTCAATGGCTGGCGCTTCAGGTATTACACACCGAGCAACAAACCGATACGGGAATCGTGATTTTTAAGGCATGGTTTCAGCAGCAGGGCCAACTGGATGCCATTTATGAAAAATCCCGTTTCAGGCTGGAAAACGGACAATGGTTTTACACCGACGGGGAGCAAGCGACAGTGACCTTGCCCAAACGCAATGATCGCTGTTTTTGTGGAAGTGGCAAAAAATTCAAGCAGTGCTGCAGCCTGCGTTTATCTCGTCACTGACTCAGGGGCGGTTTGTCCGCATCTATAAAGGTTGAAAAATCGGCTTCCCGCAAAGCCGGACTATACAAAAACCCTTGTGCCTGGTGACACAGGTTTTCCGCCAGAAAGCGTTCCTGTTCGTGGGTTTCCACCCCTTCTGCCGTCAATGAAATATTCAGCGCTTTAGCCATGGCAATGATGGCGCTGACAATTTCCTGACTCTCCCGGCTGACGTTCAGATCGGAAATGAATGAACGGTCTATCTTGAGTTTGCTGATGGGAAACTGTTTGAGGTAACGCATGGAGCTATAGCCGGTACCAAAGTCGTCAATGGCCAAGCCCACGCCCAAATCCGCCAACTCCTGACACAAATTGGTGGCGTAACGGATATCTTCCATCAGCTCGGTTTCGGTAATTTCCAAAATCAGGGTTTTGGGTTTTAAACGGTAACGGGTCAACAGCTGCCATACCTGACCGTACAGGTTACCGCCAAAGAACTGCCGTGCCGACACATTCACGTGCATCGACATGTCAATGTTGCGATGTTGCCACAGGTAAAGCTGCTTGCAGGCGGCTTCCAGCACCCAACTGCCAATGCTGTTAATCAATCCGGTTTGCTCGGCAATATCAATGAATGACCCGGGATACATAATGCCGCGCTTAGGATGGTGCCAACGGATTAAAGCCTCAGCACCTATGTAGGTCTGATTTTGCAGGTCCCGCAGCGGCTGATAATACAGTTCAAACTGACGCCCACGAATGGCCAGATTCAACTCCCGCTCGATTTCTGCATCATCCTTGAAAGCCTCAAGCAGCGTACTGTTGAAAATCTGGATGGCGGCGCCCTGCTTCTTTTTGGCATATTGCAATGCAATATCCGCGCAGGTGAGTAACGGTACGGATTCGGCGATTTCATCAATGGCCACAATGGCCATGGCCGGACGCACATCAACCGATTCCCGTCCCAAAGAGATGGGCATGCTCAATTGCTGATACAGGCGAGTGTAGCAATACTGCAAATCTTCCGCTGACAATTCCGGCAACAGCAAAACAAATTCGTCACTGCCAACCCGAGCGGTTTCCGCCCCTTGATACAAAGCGGAAAAATGACGTAACCGACGGGCGATTTCAATGAGCAATTCATCGCCCTTGCTGTGACCATAGGTATCGTTGTATCGCTTGAATCCCACCAGATTCACCAGCAACAGGTAACCTTTCGAAATCTTGTCCAAGATGCGGTTGAAATAAGTACGGTTATACAAACCGGTGAGATTACAATGCCAGGCGTAATGCTCCAGTTCGGTTTGATGATTGCGGGCATCCGTATGATCTTCTGCTGTCACCAGCACATAATGATTGCCCCGGCGGGTTTCAAACTGGCTGGCATAAAATTTCAGCCAGAAAACCGTGCCGTTATGGTGCTCTAACGGGATCTCCCCGCGGGCTATCTGCCCCTGACAGAGTTTTTCCAGCACCTGGGTGGCCTTTTCAGGGGATTGCTTGAAAAACAGTAAATCCTTAAAGCTCCTGCCCAACAGTTTTTCCCGGGAAATGCCGGTAATGGCCTGATGGGCATGATTGACATACTCAATGGTTTCTTCCCGCAGATTCACCAACAACGTGATTTGGGCCGATTTTTCAAGGGCGGACTGAAACAGCGTCAGCATTTCATCTTTATGGTAGGCATCACCGGTGGCCAAGGTCAGGGCCAACTGATCGGCAACCTGGCACGCCAGATGGATTTCGTTATCGCTCCAGTCCAGCGCTTTTTCATGGCGCTCCAGGCTCAACACCCCTTCAATGTGGCCATTGATGCGTACCGCCACTTCCAGCGCGCTTTTCACTTGATTGGGCAGGATATAAACGTCGTGCAGTTCTGCCAGCCGGGGATCCTTGGCGGCATCCACAGCGGCAATGTGCAAATGGTTGTGAAGTTCTGCGATGTAATGAGTGAGGGTGAGTAAGTTGCCGGGACGAACGCGCTTGAATGATTGAGCCTCGCCATAACTGGCCGCTTCAAACTGGATGTGCTGATCTTTTGACCAAGACCAGACACTGGCATGATCAATTTGCAAATGGTCACACAGTAATTTTGTTGCCAAATCCGCGGTAGAGGCAAAATCACCCTGTTGCTTTGCTGTAGAATTCGTTAGCGACTCCAATAATCGCCAGTACTGCCCACGATTAACGCACATTCTTATCCAGCCAAATTATAAAGATCTAAAAATGTCTTCTGCAATTATCACATAGTCAGGTTACACATTTACGAATACTACAGCAATAGCTATTACTTTGATTATATTAATAATGCCAATGATTAAGGCAAACTGTTCTGTAATTGGAAAATCATTTTTTCAGCACTGCAGCCAAACTCCAGCGCCAACTGCCAATCGTCATTCTGCTGCACAAGATTTACCACTACGTCATTAAACCGGGCCTTGGCTTTGTCTGCCAGCGCTTGGGCGTCCTCTTTGGCAGCATCTCCCGTAAAGGTCAGTTGCAGCACAATGTCACTTTCTTCAACCACTGCGCCAATATCCACATAACTGCCACATTCGGCACAGGTATCGTTGACCAGGTCACTTTGCGCTTCTTTAATGCTTTTCATAACATTTCTCCATCACGGGATTAAAAAGATAACGGGTGATAATTTTTTGATTATAGCCTGCTGATGAAATATTTCTGTGGCTCATTTCACGCGGCTTGTGGCGTATCTTGGGCTAATCGCTGCTGCAACACAAGCTCTGCCAGTGATGGGGTTTCCGGTAATAACTGCGGCACTTGGCCAGCAAAACGCTGACGGGTCAATAAACTGCAATTTTCCAGCACTTGTGTGGTTTGTTGAGGGTAAGCGCCGCCCACAACCAAGGGCTCGGGGGTTAATGCCTGTGCCAACCTGAAGCTGTCAGCCCCCTCTTGCAAAAAGTGACGGGCATTGTCGATAACATGCTGTTGGCTCAAATCTCCCCGCAAAGGCTGGGATTCAGGCAGTTGCAGTTGTTGTCGCAGCTTGTCGTCAGTGGTCAGGGTATCCTGCAAATGAAATTGTGGCCAATCGCGGGCATCTTGCGACAGCATTGACAACAATAACCCGAAATCGCCCCGGGTATTGTTTTTCACCGCCTGATTAAGGCGGCTGCCCAACTGCAGCTCATTGACCAGAATTTGTTTTGCTTGCATAAAAAAACATCGATTAAACAACCTGTTGTTATTTAATCGACCGAATTACCACTAACTTTAGCTTTTTTTGCAAATTCAGGCTTTACATAAAAACACTTTATGTCTACTATTGCCGCCGCAATTTGAGGAGGGGTTCCCGAGTGGCCAAAGGGATCAGACTGTAAATCTGACGGCTCCGCCTTCGAAGGTTCGAATCCTTCTCCCTCCACCATTTTGCGCTGCCAATAAGCACTTTTGTGTGAAGTTGAGGAGGGGTTCCCGAGTGGCCAAAGGGATCAGACTGTAAATCTGACGGCTCCGCCTTCGAAGGTTCGAATCCTTCTCCCTCCACCATTTCACTACAAAAGCTGCCGTCTTCGGGGAGGGGTTCCCGAGTGGCCAAAGGGATCAGACTGTAAATCTGACGGCTCCGCCTTCGAAGGTTCGAATCCTTCCCCCTCCACCATTTTCTGTAAATGCTTTTCGAACCAAACGCTGCGCCGTTTCAAGGCTTGATGCGCTTAATCACCTTTTTATGGCCGGAACCTTCTTGATTGCCCCCAATGCAACCCGCAGGGCCATTTTCACTCCATGTTGCAACGAACGCCCCATCAATCAATTTGCAGGTATTTATGGGTTTGAATGGACAGGCGCCAATTGCGGGCAATGCATGTTTTAATCGCCAGTTCGGTGGCTCTTGTTTTTTGGCTAATGGGTTGCAAACAGATGACTTTCCCCGAAATATCAATGTGTTGAAGCAAACTATCCAGTTGCTCAATATCTTTTTCGGTGGCAACGGGGTGCTTGATTTCATTCGCCCGGCACAACGCTTGGGGTAACACGGGCAAACGGCCTTTCATGTTGATTTTGGGCGATACGGTCACCCAGGTATCCACCGCGCATTTCACATCAAATGTGCCACTGGTTTCAATCTGGGTGGTGTACCCTGTCCGGTTCAGGGTTTGGGTCAGTTCCATCAGGTCAAACAGGCAAGGCTCTCCGCCGGTGATCACCACGTGTCGCGCCGAAAACCCGGCCTGTTTCAAGGCATCCAGCAAGTCGCTGGCATTATACCAGGCCCAGCGGCCCACACGGCCATCGGTCTGCAATACCTGGTGGGGAGCCACTTCTAACGCTGGCAACTGCGCCCAGGTGTGGCGGGTATCGCACCAGGCACAGCCCACGGGGCAGCCCTGCAGGCGGATGAAAATGGCCGGCAATCCGCTATTGACGCCCTCGCCCTGAATGGTTTCGAATATTTCATTAACGGGATATTGCATACCGGCTCCTGGGACGATGGGGATTGATGCTGACAAGGCGACAACCTATAGGGGCGCCGTTATATAGTATCCGCTGCCAAATGGCAAACGGCGGATGTATTACAGGTTTCACGGGGTTTTAGGGTAAACTGGGCGCCATTCGTTTTTTGAGTGTATCGGCAGATGAAATCAACAACTCCAACCTCCTCTCCCCGTAAAGCCATTATCGTCTTCAGCGGCGGTCAAGACTCCACCACATGCCTGGTGCAGGCACTGACCCAGTATGATGAAGTGCACGCCATCACGTTCAACTATGGGCAGCGTCATGTGCATGAAATTGACGTGGCCAGGGCCCTGGCAAAAAAACTCGGCGCCAGCAGCCATAAAGTCATGGATGTGGGTTTGCTGAACGAGTTGGCCATCTCCGCGCTCACCCGTGACAATATTGCGGTGTCCAATACGTTAATGGACAACGGCTTACCCAATACGTTTGTGCCGGGACGCAATATCCTGTTCCTGACCCTGGCGGGGATTTATGCCTACCAACTGGGCGCGCAAGCGGTGATAACCGGGGTGTGTGAAACTGACTTTTCCGGCTATCCGGACTGCCGCCATGCCTTTATCCGGGCGCTGGAATCCGCATTGGTTCAGGGAATGGATCGCCCGTTGAAATTGATCACCCCCTTGATGTGGCTTAACAAGGCTGAAACCTGGGCGTTGGCAGACCGTTATGGCCAGCTGGCATTGGTGCGTGATGAAACCCTCACCTGCTATAACGGCATTGCCGGTAGCGGCTGCGGCGAATGTCCGGCCTGCAAGTTGCGCCAACACGGGCTTGAGCAATACCTGCAAAACCCTCAGGAAATTCAGCAGCAGTTGGCACAAAAATGTCCAGTGCTGTAACAAATCCATCCCCTTGGCTGACGCTCATCCTGCTCACGTTGTTGTGTGTGCTGCTGCAATATGCCGGCCTGGATGAATGGCTCATCTACCAGCGGCAGGCCATTGGCGACGGTCAGCTTTGGCGCCTGCTAAGCGGTAATTTGCTGCATACCAATCTCTGGCACCTGCTGATGAATATGGCAGGCTTGTGGGTGGTGGTGTTTATTCACCGCATGCATTACGCCCATTGGCAACTGGCGTTGCTACTGCTGTTGTTATTGCTACTGGAAGGTGCAGGCTTGTATTGGGGATTTCCCCAATTGATGGCGTATGTGGGGCTAAGTGGCGTGCTCCATGGCCTGTTTGCCTATGGGGCACTGTGTGATATCCGCATCGGTTGGCGCTCCGGTTATCTGCTGCTGGCCGGGGTTACCCTTAAGGTGATCTGGGAGCAACTGCAAGGCGGCAATGCCCAGATGACGCAACTGATTGATGCCCGGGTTGCCACCGAAGCCCACCTCGTGGGGCTGCTAAGTGGCGTATTGCTCTTTGCGGCATATACGTTGCTGTCATCAAGACCCAACAGAAACGCCCGCTAGTTGCTGCCTTGCAACAATGCTTTGTGATCTGGCGTTACAGGCAGGCGATTCCAGATCACATCATCAAGGCCCCCCAGGCAGGGTGTCAACCTCCCCTACCTGAGTCAATGAGCCGCGCGGCTATCCTGACAGTTCACTGGCATGCCGCTCAGGCGCTAATCAGTTGCTCTCTTAACTGGGCGATTTCATCCCGAATGGCGGCAGCCTGTTCAAATTCCAAATCCCTGGCGTGTTGCAGCATCTGTTTTTCCAGCCGGTCAATTTCGTGGGATAGCTCGGCCGCGCTTACCTGCGGCAAATCGGCCTGCCGTGATGGTGCTTGCCGTCGCCCTTCATGCCGGTCACGACTTGTACGGGTATCGCTGTCTCCCACATCCATCACATCAGTGATGCGTTTCACCACCCCTCTTGGGGTAATGCCATGCGCCAGGTTGAACTGATGCTGTTTTTCACGCCGGCGTGATGTTTCCCCCATGGCCTTGGCCATGGATGGGGTTATCTTGTCCGCATAGAGGATCACCTTGCCGTTGACGTTACGGGCCGCCCGGCCGATGGTCTGGATCAATGAGCGCTCAGAGCGCAAAAAGCCCTCTTTGTCTGCATCAAAAATGCACACCAGTGACACTTCCGGCATATCCAGCCCCTCACGCAACAGGTTAATGCCCACCAGCACGTCAAACAGGCCCTTGCGTAGATCCCGGATAATCTCCACCCGCTCCACCGTATCCACATCGGAATGCAGGTAACGCACCTTAACGCCATGCTCATCCAGGTATTCCGTTAAATCCTCAGCCATCCGTTTGGTCAGGGTGGTCACCAGAATGCGCTCGTTAACCGCCACCCGTTTGGCCACTTCGGACAACAAATCATCCACCTGAATCGCCACCGGCCGGACTTCCACTTCCGGATCCAGCAAACCGGTGGGACGCACCACCTGCTCGGCAACATCATCACCGCAGTGCTCGGTTTCATAGCTGCCGGGGGTGGCCGACACATAAATGGTCTGCGGCATCAGGGATTCAAACTCCTCAAACTTGAGGGGGCGGTTATCCAGCGCCGAAGGCAAGCGGAAGCCGTACTCCACCAATGTGGTTTTCCGGGAGCGGTCGCCTTTGTACATGGCACCAATCTGCGGTACGGTCACATGGGATTCATCGATAATCATCAAGCCATCTGCCGGCAAATATTCCAGCAGTGTTGGCGGCCCTTCGCCGGGACGGCGCCCCGAAAGGTAACGGGAATAGTTTTCAATGCCGGAGCAATACCCCAGCTCCACCATCATTTCCACATCATATTGCACCCGCTCGGTGATCCGCTGCGCTTCCACCAGTTTGTTGCTGTCCAGCAACTGCTGGCGCCGTTGCCTCAGCTCTTCTTTGATCTGCTCGGTGGCCGCAAGAATGGTTTCCCGCGGTGTCACATAGTGGGTTTTGGGATAAACCGTGGTGCGGGCCAGGCGCTTGATGACATGTCCGGTCAGTGGGTCAAACAGGGAAAGCTGCTCGATTTCATCATCAAACAGCTCCACCCGAATGGCATCCCGCTCCGATTCTGCCGGGAAGATGTCAATGACCTCACCCCGCACCCGAAATGTCCCCCGCGCCAGTTCGATATCGTTGCGGGTATACTGCAATTCGCTAAGGCGCTGCAAAATTTCCCGCTGCCCCATCGTGTCGCCCTGACGCAGATGCAACATCATTTTCATGTAGGAGTCAGGATCGCCCAAGCCGTATATGGCAGACACCGAAGCCACCAGCACCACATCGCGCCGCTCCAGCAATGCCTTGGTTGCCGACAGCCGCATCTGCTCAATGTGGGCGTTGACCGAGGCATCTTTTTCAATAAAGGTATTGGTTGCCGGCACATAGGCTTCCGGCTGGTAATAATCGTAATAGGACACAAAATATTCCACGGCGTTATGGGGGAAAAACTCTTTCATCTCCCCATAAAGCTGCGCCGCCAGGGTTTTGTTTGGTGCCATGATGATGGTTGGCCTGCCCATGGCCGCAATCACGTTGGCCACGGTAAAGGTTTTACCGGAGCCGGTAACCCCCAGTAATGTCTGGTGGGCCAAGCCGGCGTCCAGGCCATCCACCAACTGTGTAATCGCCGTCGGCTGATCGCCCGCCGGCGCATAGGGTGCCACCAATTTGAATACTGTTTCCGACACGAATGAATGCCCTCCAATTGAGCGCAATATTGTAAACCGCAGCGGTGCCGGATGCCACTGGGATACCGTGTATTCAAACGGGCGTACCGCACTATAACAGTAAATGCTGAAATTCTCTGACGTCACGAATTTGGGCTTGAGTTATCCCGGCATTTAGGCTAAGCCCCAATTTAATGCACAACAGTTCCTGACCTATTTCTTACATATTAATTACAAATAGGTTCAACTTTAATTACATGGGTTGACTTTCATATATTGCTGTTTTTAAACATATTTTTATTTTGTGAAATTTTTTGCCCAATTTAAGTTCACCCCAGATGCCATCGGGGTTTGCCGCCGATTTACCAAACAAACTCACAGGGTTATCCACAGAATCAGTGGATAACCTGAGATAACCCCGTAACCATGCGGGATTGTCCTTTTTCTCGCCAATGGCTGCCACCGGGATTTTTTTTGAAAGTTAATTACATTTGAAAATGGATCACCAATGACGCGATTTCCCGCGGATAAAAAAGGCGTGAATTCCTCCTTGGTAGCAACTTTAAATGGCCCACTGGCCTGTCCCGATATTGTGTTTACAAACACCTTTAAGGGGATCTCCCCGCCCTTCCACCATGGGTACACTCATACATAAAAAATCGTGACGCCCCACTCTGGGCATTTCATGCGCCGGGAATGCCCGACATCGGCAAGCAACGCGCAATAATGCACAGGTTAACCTGGGGGATTTACCGTAAAGCCGCCATGTTAGCTGTTATTTTTTAAGCATTATCTGGCTTTTTAGTACAATTATTTAGCCTCGTGCACATTAGATAAGCAATTGGCCTAGGAATAACACTTTTTTTGTCATGCCGAGTTGACTCCACCCCCGGAGCGATTTACTATGCGCTCCGTCTTCAGAGACGCACTCTGCGATTCCCCTGTAGTTCAGTCGGTAGAACGGCGGACTGTTAATCCGTATGTCACTGGTTCGAATCCAGTCAGGGGAGCCAATTTGAAGACACTATCTGCAATATGATAGGTTCTGTGTAATTCCCCTGTAGTTCAGTCGGTAGAACGGCGGACTGTTAATCCGTATGTCACTGGTTCGAATCCAGTCAGGGGAGCCACATAGCACCATTGAAAATTTGTTCCCCTGTAGTTCAGTCGGTAGAACGGCGGACTGTTAATCCGTATGTCACTGGTTCGAATCCAGTCAGGGGAGCCATTTCAACGTCATGAATGTGGGTGATTGTTCCCCTGTAGTTCAGTCGGTAGAACGGCGGACTGTTAATCCGTATGTCACTGGTTCGAATCCAGTCAGGGGAGCCAATTTCATCCATGCATATCTGTTCCCCTGTAGTTCAGTCGGTAGAACGGCGGACTGTTAATCCGTATGTCACTGGTTCGAATCCAGTCAGGGGAGCCACTCTGTCGTTGACACATTCTGTTTCCCATCCCCTTTTCACTTTGCTTATTTTTGCCTTTATCCTGTCGCGGCTGGAAAGTCCTAAAACATTGCCATAATCAGCCATGTGTTTCCGCTTGTATGTCTTCTCCTCTTGAAAGACTCAAAGGCAATGGCAGAGTTGTGATTCATCTTCCGCTTTACACTCCAGTATCTGGATTTTACGGGATATCTTTGCTCACATACGTCGCCGCGCCCGGTGCGTTTGCCTGTTAAGTGCGCTATCCCTGGAGCCTTACACCCTGCCAGCGGATTAATCCCTGTTTTTCATGTGTTGTTAATAACGCCTGAAACACCGATAATGTGCCAATTGATTGTAATACCGTGAATATGATGAGTGATTATCTGCTGTTGCTGGTCGGCACAGTGCTGGTCAACAATTTTGTCCTGGTAAAATTCCTCGGGCTCTGCCCTTTCATGGGGGTTTCGAGCAAGCTGGAATCTGCCATTGGCATGTCGATGGCGACCACCTTTGTGCTCACTCTGGCCTCCATCCTCAGTTATCTGGTCAACCAGTATCTGTTGCAACCTTTCGAGTTAAGCTACCTGCGTACCATGGCCTTCATTCTGGTGATTGCCGTTGTCGTGCAGTTCACTGAAATGGTGGTACAAAAAACCTCCGCTACCCTGTACCGGGCACTGGGCATTTACCTGCCGCTTATTACCACCAACTGTGCCGTGCTCGGGGTGGCGCTGCTGAACGTGAATGAGCAGCACAACTTCATGGAGTCCGCGGTATATGGCTTTGGGGCGGCGCTGGGATTTTCGCTGGTGTTGATCCTGTTTTCAGCCATGCGTGAACGCTTGGCGGCCGCGGATGTTCCCCTTCCTTTTCGTGGCGGTGCCATTGCGATGATTACCGCCGGGCTTATGTCGTTAGCCTTCATGGGCTTTACCGGCCTGGTTAAATAAAGTGAGAGACCAATGCTGATAGCTGTCATTTTGTTAACACTGCTGGCGGTGGTGTTTGGTGTGGTGTTGGGTTTTGCCGCAGAAAAATTCAAGGTGGAAGGCAACCCCATTGTGGATCAAATTGAATCCCTGCTGCCACAAACACAATGTGGTCAGTGTGGTTATCCCGGATGTCGCCCTTATGCCGAAGCCATTGCCAATGGTGAAAAAATCAATCGTTGCCCCCCGGGAGGCACGGCCACCATGGAAAAACTGGCCGACTTGATGGGCGTAGAGCCTGAGCCTTTGACCGCGTCGGCGGAAACCCAGGTGAAAAAAGTGGCGTTTATCCGTGAAGAGGAGTGCATTGGCTGCACCAAATGCATTCAAGCATGCCCGGTGGATGCCATTATTGGCGCCGGCAAACTGATGCATACCGTACTGACCAGTGCTTGCACCGGATGCGATTTGTGTGTGGAGCCCTGTCCCGTAGATTGTATTGAAATGGTACCGGTGCAGCAGGAACTGCGCACCTGGGACTGGAAACTCAATGCTATTCCGGTCAAAACGCTGTAAGAGGATTTTTCTATTGAGTCAATCTGCATTCACTGAGCCAACCCGACTCTGGCCCTTGACCGGCGGGATCCATCCGCCCCAACTAAAACAGCGCTCTAATGGCCGTGCCATTCAAACATTGCCACTGGCAGAGGAATACCTGCTGCCCGTGCCCCAGGTGGGTGAAACCGCGGTACTGACCGTAAAAGTGGGAGAGCATGTCCTGCGGGGCCAAAGCCTCACCCGAGGCATTGCCGCCATGTATCTGGCGGTGCATGCCCCCACATCCGGCACCATTGTGGCCATTGAGCCACTGCCCAGCAATCATCCCTCCGGATTGCCGGTGCTGACCTGTGTGTTGCAAGCAGACGGCCGTCACCAGTCTGTTCCGTTTGAGCCCCTGGCAGTGCCACAGCCCAGCCGTGAACAGCTCTTGCAGCAAATCCGCGAAGCGGGCATTGCCGGTATGGGCGGCGCCATGTTTCCCACCCATATCAAACTCAATCCCGCAGGAGACGTGCGCCTGCTGATCATCAACGGCGTGGAGTGTGAACCCTATATCACCGCGGATGATCTGTTGATGCAAGAACATGCCAGCGACATTGTACGTGGCATGTCCATCATCCGGCAGTTGCTCAATCCACAACAGATTATCATCGCCATTGAAGACAATAAGCCCCAGGCCATTAACGCCATGGGCGCGGCACTGAATGCCTCTGACATCCCCCCTGAGATGTGCCGGGTACAGGTGATCCCCACCAAATACCCTTCTGGCGGTGAAAAACAGTTAATTCAAATCCTTACCGGCGAAGAAGTGCCATCCGGCGCCATTCCGGCCCATCTGGGAATGGTGGTACAGAACGTGGGCACCGCCTATGCCATCTACCAGGCGGTGCATAACGGTTTGCCGCTACTGGAGCGGGTGGTGACCGTCACCGGACAAAACACCCAAAAACCCGGCAACTATTGGGTGCCCATCGGGACACCGGTACGGCACATTTTGCAACACACGGGGTTTGACGCCGTTGCCAACAACCAAGTGATTGTTGGTGGCCCCATGATGGGCTATACCCTGCCCGAGGTGGATGTTCCCTTACTGAAAGGCACCAACTGCTTGCTGCTGCCCCAACGCAGTGAACTGGCGCCCGTGAGCCAGGAACGTGCCTGCATTCGCTGCGGCGAATGCGCCCAGGTATGCCCTGCCTCCCTGTTGCCACAGCAGCTGTATTGGCATGCCAAAGCCCAAGAGTACGATAAAGCCGAGCAGTTCCACCTGCAGGATTGCATTGAATGTGGCTGTTGCAGTTATGTGTGTCCATCGGACATTCCTCTGGTGGAATACTACCGGGTGGCCAAAGCGGCCATTCGCAAAAACCGTGATGAAAAACGCCATGCCGAACACGCCAAAATCCGCTTTGAAGCCCGTCATGAGCGATTGGAACAAGAAAAGCTGGCCCGGGAAGCCAAAGCCCGGGAAGCGGCTGAAAAACGTAAAGCGGCCATGAACGACGGAGAAAAGGACGCGGTAGCGGCAGCCCTGGCCCGAGTCAAAGCCAAAAAGGCGGCGGCCACAACAAGTGCAGCTACAAATACGGCTACAGATAAAAAAGCCGCCGTAGCTGATGCCATTGCCCGCGCCAAGGCGAAAAAAGCAGCGGCAACAGCGGTTGACCGCGAGAGCAGCGCCCCACAAGCATCGGATAAAAAAGCGGCCGTGGCCGCCGCCATTGCCAGGGCCAAAGCCAAAAAAGCGGCAGCACAAACAACTGCCGATAGCGTTGCTGTCGTGTCATCAACTATGGCAACCGATACCAACACCCCGGCGCCAACCCCAGCAACGGATAAACAGGCGCGCATAGCCGCTGCTGTTGCCAAAGCCAAAGCGAAAAAAGCCGCCCAGACCACTCAGGCACCACAGGATAACACCGCCGCAACCGACCAGCCCTTGCCCGCGGCCACGGCTGCTGCGCCATCAGCGCCCGCAACAGGCAATGAACCTGCAGCCTTGAATGACGCCGCAGACAAAAAGGCGCGCATAGCCGCCGCCGTTGCCAAAGCAAAAGCGAAAAAAGCCGCTCAGACCACTCAGGCGCCACAGGATAACGCCGCCGCAACTGACCAGCCTTTGCCCGCGGCCACGGCTGCTGCGCCATCAGCGCCCGCAACAGGCAATGAACCTGCAGCCTTGAATGAAGCCGCAGACAAACAGGCGCGCATAGCCGCCGCCGTTGCCAAAGCCAAACAAAAAGCCCGTGAGCGCGCCCGCGAGCAGGAGAATCATTAACATGGCATTTAAACTTGCCTCATCCCCCCATCTTAGTCGTCAACTGCGCACCGACACGGTCATGCAGCGGGTGCTGTTATGCGCACTGCCCGCACTGGTTGTACAGTGCGCCTTTTTTGGCTGGGGAACCCTCATCCAGGTCGCACTGGCAATGCTGGTGGCACTTTTGTGTGAAGCCCTCATCATGCGCTTGCGACAACGGCCAGTCATGCCGGTGATCAGCGACAACAGCGCGCTGCTTACCGCATTTTTACTGGGGGTTGCCATTCCCCCCTTGGCGCCTTGGTGGCTGATCCTCATCGGCACCTGTTTTGCCATTGTCATGGTCAAGCAGCTCTACGGCGGTTTGGGACAGAACCTGTTCAATCCGGCCATGGCAGCTTATGTACTGCTGCTGATTGCCTTTCCGGTACAGATGACCAGTTGGGTGGCACCGGTAACGGCAGCGCAGCACACCCCCGGCCTGATGGAAAGCCTGCACATCATTTTTAGCGGCAATCAGATTTCCGTGGCGGAGACATTCCGTTTGAGCGTTGATGGCACCACCATGGCAACGCCGCTCGATACCCTCAAAACCGATCTGCACATGGGATTAACCACCCATGACAGCCTGCAAAAACCCATTTTCAATGAATGGGCCGGAAAGGGCTGGTTGTGGGTGAATCTGGCTTATCTGGCAGGCGGTTTGCTCATGTTGCGGTTAAAGCTTATCCGCTGGCAAATTTCCACAGGTGTTTTAGGGGCCCTGTTCACATGCGCCCTTATTGCCTGGGCATTTGCGCCGCAAACCCATGTCAGTCCGCTGCTGCACCTGTTTTCCGGCGCCACCATGGTGGGAGCCTTTTTCATTGCCACAGATCCGGTGACCGCAGCCACCAGCAATAAAGGCCGGCTGCTGTTTGGTGCCATCATCGGTGTGTTGGTATATCTCATTCGCAGTTATGGCGGTTATCCGGACGCCTTTGCTTTTGCAGTACTCCTTGCCAACATCTGCGTACCGCTGATTGATTACTACATTAAGCCCCGCACATACGGCCATCAACGCGGTTAACCCAAAGGAGATCCTCTTGCACAATACAATGTTGAAAAATGGTCTGCTGCTGGGGCTGTTTGCACTGATCTGTACCTTGCTGGTGGCGGCGGTCAACGGGCTCACCCAAGACACCATTGCCGAGCAGCAACGATTGCAGCTGATGAAAGTGCTGCATCAAATCATTCCGGATGCCCTTCATGACAATGAACTGGCGCAAACCTGCATCCAGTTGCAAGCCGCTGACTTGGGCACAGCGGCCCCGTTGCCGGCTTATGTGGCCCTTAAAAACCAACGCCCGGTAGCGCTGGCCATGGAGGTGATAGCCCCCGATGGTTACAATGGTGCCATCAAACTGATAGTGGGGGTGCGCAACGACGGCACGGTGCTCGGCGTTCAGACCTTGTCTCACCAGGAAACTCCCGGACTTGGAGACAAGATTGACGGCCGCAAATCCGACTGGGTAAACCGCTTTAGCGGCAAATTTTTCAATCCGGAGGATGACAAATCCTGGTTCGTGAAAAAAGATGGCGGGGAGATTGATCAGTTTACCGGTGCCACCATTACCCCCCGGGCCTACAGCAAAGCGCTGCGCACGGCGTTACATTACTTCATGGCACATCAGGCAGAGATTTATCAGCAACCGTTGAATTGTGAGGCGCAACAATGAGTCAATATCGTGAAATAGCCTGGCAAGGATTGTGGAAAAACAACCCCGGGCTGGTCCAACTCTTGGGGCTCTGCCCCTTGCTGGCGGTAACTGCCACCCTGACCAACGCCATCGGCTTGGGCATTGCCACCATGGCCGTTCTGATAGGCTCCAACGTATTGGTATCGCTGGTGCGGGATTTTGTCCCCAAAGAGATCCGCATTCCGGTGTACGTGATGATTATTGCCGCACTGGTCACCGCCGTGCAGCTGCTGGTTAATGCCTACGCCTACGGTTTGTATCTGTCGCTGGGGATATTCCTGCCGCTGATTGTCACCAACTGCGTCATCATTGGTCGCGCCGAAGCCTTTGCTTCGCGCAACACTCCACTGGCATCCGCCTTCGACGGCTTAATGATGGGACTGGGATTTACCCTGGTATTGATGCTACTCGGTGCCATGCGTGAACTGTTAGGGCAAGGCACGTTATTTGATGGCGCCGATCAGCTACTGGGCGCCTGGGCCACCGGGCTGCGGGTGGAAATCTGGCAAGTAGACACCCCGTTTTTGCTGGCCATGCTGCCCCCCGGCGCCTTTTTTGGCGTGGGCTTGTTGATTGCCTTGAAAAACGTCATCGACCGGACACTGGCGGCGCGCAAACCGCAAACCACCACCGCCACAGTGCAACGGGCACGGGTGACTCACGTTAATTAACCCGGTGATTGTTTTACACCGGCAGGGATCACTGTGAATAACGCAAAACGACTGGAAATACTCAAAAGACTGCGGGACAACAACCCCCATCCCACCACTGAACTGCATTACAGCAGCCCGTTTGAGCTGCTGGTGGCAGTGACGCTGTCAGCCCAGGCAACGGATGTAAGTGTCAATAAGGCCACCGCCAAACTGTTCCCGGTGGCCAATACGCCCCAAGCCATTGTGGCCCTGGGCGTGGAAGGTTTGAAACACTACATAAAAACCATTGGCTTGTATAATAACAAAGCGGTAAACGTGGTGGCCCTGTCACAACAATTGCTGGATAACTACCAGGGACAGGTTCCGGAAGACCGCGCGGCACTGGAATCCCTGCCGGGAGTGGGCCGCAAAACCGCCAATGTGGTGCTCAATACCGCCTTTGGCTGGCCCACCATTGCCGTTGACACCCATATTTTCCGGGTCAGTAACCGCACCAAATTTGCCGTGGGCAAAAACGTGCAGCAGGTGGAGGAAAAACTGTTAAAAGTGGTACCGGCTGAATTCAAGGTGGATGTGCACCACTGGTTAATTCTTCATGGCCGCTATACCTGCATTGCCAGAAAACCCCGCTGTGGCAGCTGTGTCATTGAAGATCTGTGCGAATTCAAGGAGAAGGTGTACCCAGAATCATGAGATTCTGACCACCCATAAGAAAGCCGCCTAAACGGCGGCTCAATGAGTAACGGGTGCAACACCCCCCGTTATCGGGAATACCCTCAGAACATTTGCGAAATCATCGCCATAAAAACCAATGCAATGACACAAGTTGCTCCCAACGCCATTTTCAATTCTGTCGCCATTATTATCTCCCTGAGTTAGTATTGGGTTCATTATTGGTAATACAGCGGCAATTTCAATGCTGTATTACACAATATGTGACCTATCAAACATTTAGGCTCTAATGCAAGCAGATAAGTCACACTGTTGCATTGGCTTCCAGCCCAAAACACCAAAGCGTAAGAGGTACGTATGTCGCAAGTTTTACACACAATGATCCGCGTAGGCAACCTGGAGCGCAGCATTGCGTTTTATACCCAGGTGATGGGGATGAAATTGTTACGTCAGTCAGAAAACCCCCAGTATCAATACAGCTTGGCCTTTGTGGGTTTTGATGAAGAAAGCAAAGGGGCTGCCGTCATCGAACTGACCTATAACTGGGGCACCGAGCAATATGACATGGGCAACGCATTTGGCCATATCGCCATTGGGGAGAACGATATCTATGCCCGTTGTGAGGCGATTGCGGCTGCAGGCGGCAAAATCACCCGGGCGCCAGGCCCTGTGGCCGGCGGTAGCACGGAAATTGCCTTTGTGGAAGACCCTGACGGCTACAAGATTGAATTGATCCAGATGAGTTCGGCGGAAAAAGGCTTGGGCTGATACCCGCCGGCCCATCCATTGACGACTGGGCGGGGCAGCAACACAAAAGCCGCAAACGCCAAATCAAGCACATTGGCATTGCGGCTTTTATTTTTACATTATCACCAAGGGCTTACGCTTCATCCTGACGATACTTGTCGGCAGTGGCTTTGATAAGGGTTTGCAATTCACCCTTCTGGTACATTTCGGTCACGATATCACAACCGCCAATCAGTTCGCCTTCCACCCACAATTGCGGGAAGGTTGGCCAGTTGGCATATTTAGGCAATTCTGCACGAATATCCGGATGTTGCAAAATATCCACAAACGCAAACTGCTCGCCCATATTGATCATGATTTGTGCAACCTGGGAAGAAAACCCGCAGCTTGGCAGTTTGGGCGAGCCTTTCATGTACACAATGATGGGATTTTCAGCAATTTGTTGTTTGATTTTTTCAACGGTATCCATTTTTATTCCTGAGTAATGGTGCAAATAATTTCCTATTGTACGTCACACATCACAATAACAAAAACATACTAAATGTAAGGTTTTTACTTACACATTTTCTAATGCAAAACAACCTGTATTTTTAACTTGAACAATGATGCACTTCACAAATTTTATCAGTACAATAGACGCCAGTGAGCATGTTCAAGAATGATAAACCAAGTCAATGGAGAGATAACAATGGCTTTCGAATTACCTGCATTACCTTATGCAAAAGACGCATTGGAACCCCATATTTCCCAGGAAACCCTCGAATACCACCACGGTAAACACCACAACACTTACGTGGTTAACCTGAATAAACTGATTGCCGGCACCGAAGACGAAAGCAAGTCTCTGGAAGCCATCATCAAGTCTTCCACCGGTGGCGTATTCAACAATGCGGCCCAGGTATGGAACCACACCTTTTACTGGAACTGCCTGGCACCCAACGCTGGCGGTGCTGCTACCGGCGCTGTTGCTGAAGCCATCAACAAGGCTTTCGGCTCTTTTGAAGCCTTCAAAGAAGAGTTCACCAAAAGTGCTACCGGCAACTTTGGTTCAGGCTGGACCTGGCTGGTGAAAAAAGCTGACGGTACTCTGGCCCTCCAGAACACCTCCAACGCCGGCTGCCCCATCACCGATGATGTGACACCACTGCTGACTGTGGATGTATGGGAACACGCCTATTACATCGATTACCGCAACGCACGCCCCAACTATCTGGCCCACTTCTGGGAACTGGTGAACTGGGAATTCGTGAACAAGAATTTTGCCGCTTAATCATTAGCGTCAACCAGCAAAAAAGGAGCCTTGTAGGCTCCTTTTTCATTGATACGAGAATATTCGGCATCAGTTGCGATACAACGTCTGTATAAGATGAAAGCCAAAACGGGTTTTTACCGGCCCATGGATTGTCAGCACCGGTTTTTTAAACACCACGTCATCAAAGGCTTTCACCATTTGCCCCGGGCCAAATTCCCCCAGATCTCCCCCCTGTTTTTTTGAGGGACACAACGAATAGCGTTTGGCAAGCTGGGCAAAATCCTCACCCTTTTCCAGACGCTGTTTTAATTTCTCCGCTTCCTCGCGGGTTTTTACCAGAATATGGCGGGCACCGGCTCTAGCCATAACAACTCCTCTTTTTTACATTGAATGCTAAGCCGTCAACCGCTGATACCCCTGCAGTAACAACAGGGAAGCAAACAGCAACAGCACAACACCGCTAAATAATAAAATGCCCCGATTATTGCGTTGTAACCAGCGGCTCATTCTGGGAATGTTCAACGCCCAACCAAGAAAGGCAAACCACATCAGTGCCAACGTGAAAAACAGTGCCACCACCGCCAGCTTGAACTGTAACGGGCTATGCTGGGGCAACATGCCGGCAATCACGCTGAAAAAATACACATAAGCCTTGGGATTGAGGGCATTGGTGGCAAAGCCGGTCCACCAGCCGTTACGGCGGGAATACACCACGGTTTTTTTGGCACTCACCACTTCAGCAGTAGCACCTGCGGCAGAGGATGCGCCTTTGATGCAACCGTAGCCCAAATACCCCAGCCAAATGGCCGCAAGCCAGGGTAACCACAGCATTAGCCCTGGCAACCATTGTTGCAGTATGGTGGCGGCAAAAGTCACGATACCGGTATGCAGCATGATGGCGGACGCCAGCCCCAGTGCCAGAAAGAAAGCATAGCGCCGACCGCCAACCACGCTGGCCCGTAACATCAACGCAAAATCCGGCCCGGGAACAATCAGCGCCGCAATATGGGCTGCCCCCAGGGTCAACAATAAAGAGATCCAAGACATGAAACAAAATGATTAAATAAGCGACAGGGAGACTCAGTGTAACTGAAAAATCCCCGCCATGACCAGCATGGGCTGAGATGGCGGCGCCAATATTGTTGTCACGGCGCCGGTTATCCCCCGTTACTCGGCCATGCGCTGCAATTTTGCCAGATAAAAGCCGTCAAAACCGTGCTTGGCCGGGCTGATGGTATCATCTTCCAGCAAGGCAAAATTGGGGTGATCCGCCAAAAACCTGTCCACCTGATAGCGGTTTTCATCGGGCATGATGGAGCAAGTGGCGTAAACCAAAATGCCCTGCACTTTTAGCATGCGGCTGTAGCTATCCAGGATCTGTGCCTGCAACTGCTGTAACAGCGGCAAGCGGCTGGGCATGTCCCGCCATTTGGTATCGGGTTTGCGTTTTAGCACCCCCAGCCCTGAACAGGGCACATCCAGCAATAAACGGTCAGCCGACAGTTTCAACCGCTTAATGGTTTTACTGGAGCTGATTAACCGGGTTTCCACATTGTGCGCCCCGGCCCTGCGGGCACGCTCTTTTAAGTTATCCAGTTTCCACTGCTCCACATCCATGGCCAACAGGCGTCCGCGGCCCTGCATTTTAGCGGCCAGGTGCAAAGTTTTACCGCCAGCACCGGCACAGGCATCAATCACCCGCATGCCGGGGGCCACATCCAGCGCATCGGCAACCTGTTGCGAGCCGGCATCCTGCTGCTCAAACCAGCCATCCTTGAAGGCTGCCGTGCGAAATAGCGCCGCATCCGAGATCACCTCCAGCGCCGTGTCCACGCCGGGCACACATTGGGTTGGCACGCCTTCTTTGCTCAGGCGGGTGTGCAGTTGTTGCCGTTCGCACTTTAGCAAATTGGTCCGCAGATAGCGTTTGGGCACGGTGGCCAAGGCGGCTCTTTCTGCAGGCCATTGTTCACCCAACAAATCACTGCCGAGGGTGTCCAGCCACTCTGGGCAGCCGTCCCGTAACCGGGGTAGCTGATTGACAGCTGCCAGACGGGCAGAGAGCATCTCCCCATTAATGACCACCCCTTGATGGCCATGGGGCATTGTGAGCTGATGTTCACCGTGCCAGGCCATTACCAGCATTGCTGCCTGCTCTCCGGCGCCATCAAGCGGCACATCGGCCAACGCACAATAAAAATTCAGCCGGCGGATAATGTCGCCCACCACCCGATTAATCTGTCCCTGTTGGCTGGCGGTCAGTTTCTGCCCAGAAAAATGCTTTGAATAACTTCTGTCCAGCGAGGTGTTATTGCAAATGACGTCTTGAATGATCTGCGCTGTCAGTTCACAGGCAGCAACACTAAGGGGAAGATGGGACATAAACGGGCTCTCGGCAGCAAAAACCGGGGGATCATAGGGGGATGTCCGGGCCTTGGCAAGCCCGGAAACAGTGGATTAAATACCGAGTTTATCAAACAGATCTTCAGTCACGTCATCATGATGACCGCTGCCGTGCAGCGCCAGAATGTCATCCGGGTCCAGATCCTCTTCCTCTGCTACGGTTTCAAGCCCGATAAAATCCGTATTGTCCATGGCAAATTCCAGATAAAAGATATTGTTGTTTTCGGTACGGAAACTCACCCGTCTGGCAATGGGCTCATCCAGATTGGCATCTATGGACAGTGTCAGTTCCCGGTTAATCGTCAGCATTTTCGGCTGGCTCTGACTGATGGAGGTCTGCAGCTCCTTGGACACCAGATTGATAAAATGCCCCAGCATCTGGTTCATCAGCTCACCCATCACATTGGCCACTTCATCGGACGTGTACTTGATGGCCAGCTCCTCTTCCGGCATGCCCATACTCAGCAAATATCGGCGATAGATCTCCATGGCGGCACCCGCTGAAAAATTAATCACCACCAGCCCGGAGAAACCGCCATCAAAAATGGAAAAACAGCCAAGGTCAGGACGCAACCGTGTTTGCCCAATCCGTTGAACCATACCGGCATGGCCGATATGGCTGGCAGTGGTGGTTGATAAAATTTGCGAGACGGAGCGACATAACTTCAACAGAATATCGTCCGAATTGATCACTTGTGATGGTTGCATATGCAACGCTCCTGCTGTGTGTCCGGGATATGGCAGCCATTATCCCCAGAGAAAGGATTAGCGATAAGAATAGCGTTAATTCTAAGCTGGCAAATTTGCCAAAAGCAAAATAATTTGGCGCCCTGTCCGTTACCAATCAGCAAAAAATACGCCTGCTTAACAATTGTGGAAACCCGCCGCAAAATATTTTCAAATGATTGCTCATTTACGCTATATTCGGCGCAACCTGCGGAAATATAAAATAAAAAGGATAAACCATGAATCTGTTGCGGCAGTTGACTATTCTGCAACGTTTGATCCTGATGTTGGTCATGGCAGCCATTGGCACGCTCTGCTTTGCCAGTTTTTCCATTAAAGAACAGTACGATAACCTGATTATTCAGAAATGGGCGCAAAATGATGCCCTGCTGAACAGCGGCCTGTCGCTGATTAAAGCCCAGCGGCTGCAGGTACAGGCCGGACAGCTTTCACAAGCTCAGGCCCAGCAACAAATATTGCATCTGTTTGATAACATGCGCTTTAGCGATGACGGTTATTACATTGTCGTTGGCAGTGATGGCACCATCCTTTCTGACAACCAGAATCCAAAGCTGGTGGGCACCGCCATTGCCGCCCTGCAAACTGCCGACGGCCAGCGCCCTTTTGTGCAGTTACTGCAAAAAGCCAAGGCAGCCGGTTCCGCCACGCTGACCTACCGTTACCATAATCCCGCCACCGGGCAGGATGAGCAAAAACTGACCGAAGCCCGCCACGATCCGCTCTGGGGCTGGAGCCTGTTAACCGGCTCGTATGTCAGCGACATTAACGCCACCATGAAAACCGTATCGCTGCATTATCTGGTGATCATGCTGGGGATATCCCTGCCGATTTTTGCTTTCTTTTTGGTGCTGAACCAATCCATTACCCATCCCATCAATGACGCAATCCGTGCCATGCGGGACATTGCCAAGGGTGACGGCGACCTGCGCCAACGGCTGCAAAGCACAGGAAAAGACGAGGTCGCTCAGCTGGCCCGGGCCTTTAATGATTTTGTGGCCAAGATTGCCGGCGCGCTGCAGCAAATGACACCGCTGGGACAAGCACTCAACACGGATGCCGGCCAGCTGATGAATGCCGTTCAGGAGTCCAACCAAAGCGCCGATCATGTCCATAAAGAGATTGCCAGCGTGGCCACGGCCATTAACCAGATGTTGAGTACCACCCGGGAAATGGCCAGCAACACCCAACAAGCCGCTGATGCGGCCATGCGGGTAAAACAACAAGCCCTGTCTGGCAAGAGCACCATGGCGCAGACCCTCAGTGGCTGCCATGCCCTGGCAGATGAGCTGCAATCCGCCGCGCAACTGACGCTGGCATTAGGCCAGGCATCACAGAAAATCGGCAACATTCTGGAAGTGATCCACGCCATTGCCGATCAAACCAACCTGCTGGCGCTCAATGCGGCCATTGAAGCGGCCAGGGCCGGCAGTCATGGCCGGGGATTTGCCGTAGTGGCCGATGAAGTGCGGGCGCTGGCAAACCGCACCCAGGAATCCACCAATGAAATCCATCACATCATTGCCGATATTCAGGGCGGCGTTGATGGCGTGATGCTCAGTAACCAGAACACCCAAAAACAGTCACAGCAACTGCAGCAACATGCACAAAACGCCAACACCGCCATGGAGGAGATTTTGCAATTGGTGGCGGCCATTTCCGATATGAACACCCAACTGGCCAGTGCCACGGAAGAGCAATCATCGGTGACCGAAGAGATAAACCGCAACGTCAACAATATTTCGGCATTGACGGAAGTGTCACTGCAAGCCAATGTCAGCAACCGCCAGGCCGCCACCAACATGGGGGATATCAGCGAACAGATGGCAACCGCGCTGGGGCAGTTTCGCACCTGACAGCCTTGCCCGTCACAATTGACATGCGCCCTCCGTTGCCCGCATTGCATCATGATGTGGTAAAGTAGCGGAGGGATTTGTGTTCCAATCAGGATAACGCGCTATCATCAACACCCTGTATGCCGGTTATCCCATGGCGCCAAACGCCATTGATGCCGTTTTCCACCGCACTGGCAACCACCCGTGGCCGGCCACAGCCAATTCGTGATGCATCGGACAAGACTCACCCACAAGGATGATGTATAAAAAGTCGTCAGATCATTGAATATGACTGCGCCCTGGGGCATGCTAGCGCCTGATAACGGCCGTTCGTTACAACATGAGTCAGAAGTCTATGTATGAAAAAACCGTTACCATCACCGCCCCTCATGGTATTCACACCCGACCGGCGGCATTGTTGGTGAAAGAAGCCAAACAGTTTCTCTGTGATGTCATTGTGGAATGCCAGGGGAAACAAGCCAGTGCCAAAAGCTTGTTCAAATTGCAAACGTTGGGGCTGTACCACGGCTCCCATGTGCGGATTTTTGCCCAGGGCGATCAGGCAGAACAAGCGGTAAACCGTATTGCCGATTTGCTCAATACGCTCAACTAACACTTAGCAGCCACATTCAGCACTAAGGACAAGCCAATGGATATGAAAGGAATCGCTGTATCCTCAGGAATTGCCCAGGGCAAAGCCATTTTATTCGAGCCTCTGGATAACAGTCTCGATTATCGCTTGTTGCCCCTGTCCAGCATTCCTGTTGAGCAGGCCAAGGCCCGCCGCGCGGTGGAAAAACTGTGTAACAAATTGCAGCACAGCCTGTCCTCCCTGGCTGCGGATTCGGCTAACTATCAGCTGGTGGAAGCCGATTTGCTGCTGCTGGAAGATAACGAGCTGCTAACGCAAATCAGCAACTCCATCAATACCCTGCAATTGTCTGCCGGCGCTGCCGTACAACGGGTGTTTTTTCACCAGGCCAGCGAGATGGAAGCGCTGGATGATCCTTACCTGGCACGCCGGGCCCAAGATGTCCTTAGCCTCTCAAAACGCCTGATAGCCACCATTAACGGCAATGGCGGAGAACAACTGCAGCGCCTGCAACACGACAGCATCCTTTTGGCGGAAGATCTCACCCCGGCAGAATTCGCCCTGCTGCCGCTGGAGCATATCAAGGGGATTGTATTAAGAACCGGTGGCATTACCAGCCATACGGCGATCCTGGCCCGCGCGGCCGGGATCCCGGCGCTGCTTTCCTGCGATTTTGACGCCAGCCAGATAACCCAAGGCACAGAGCTGTTTCTGGACGGTTACCACGGCTTGTTATATGTGGAGCCCAATGCCACCGAATTGGCAGCACTGCAGCAGCAACTGGCCGCAGACCAACGCCGGCGTGACGCCCTGTCCCGTTACCGGGACAGGCCCTGTACCACCCAAGACGGTCATCATCTCACCCTGATGGCCAATGTGGGCAATCTCAACGATGTGGCCAGGCTGCCCCAATCCGGTGCGGAAGGCGTTGGCCTGTTCCGTACAGAGTTCATGCTGATGGACGCAGTGGCCATGCCGGATGAAAAAACCCAGTTCAAGTTGTACTGTGAGGCGCTGCAGCTCATCAACGGCAAAAGCCTCACCATCCGTACCCTGGATGTGGGCGCCGACAAGGAGTTTGCCTGCATCAGCCAACAGGTACCGGAAGACAACCCGGCTTTGGGGCTACGGGGGTTACGCTATACCCTGCGTCATAAAGAGGTGTTGCACACCCAACTGCGAGCCGTGCTGCGAGCGGCGGCCTTTGGCCCCGTAAGGCTGATGTTTCCCATGGTCAGCCAACCGGAAGAGCTTGACGAGTTATTTGTTGAAATCGAGCTGTGCCGCCAGCAATTACAACAGGAAAATAAACCCTTTGCCGATCCCCAATACGGCATTGTGGTGGAAACGCCCGCAGCCGTGGTAACCCTTCACAGCATGCTGCCCCGCCTGAATTTCATCAGTATTGGCACCAACGATCTGGCCCAATATACCCTGGCAGCCGATCGCGGCAATCCGCAGCTCACGGCCAGTTATCCGGCCTTTTGCCCGGCGGTATTGCAACTGATTGCACAAACCCTGCAGGCCGCCAAACAACACGGAGTGAGAACCTCCCTGTGCGGTGAGCTGGCCAGCGATCCCTGCATTGCTCCGCTGTTGATGGGCATGGGATTTGACGAGTTAAGTGCCAACGCAGCGGCGCTGCTGGAGATCAAGGCCACAATTTGCGAAGGGAAATTCACTGACTTTTTTAAAAAGGCGCAACAAGCACTGCAATGCCAACGGATTTCTGAACTGGAAAACCTGTTATCTGGTTGTCATATACCGCGCTAATTCAGTATGCTAAGACAATCTCTTCCTAAAAGTGGTACGTCAGGAAGCAACTATAATATCAAGTCTGATTAAGGACAGTTAATCCATGGGATTTTTAAGCCGCATCCGGCGCCTGGTTTCAGGTCAACCCAATATTGAAGGCGGGATTAAAGTTTACGCGCCCATCTCTGGCGATATCGTCCCCATTGAAAAAGTACCGGATGTGGTGTTTTCCGAAAAAATCGTGGGAGACGGCATTGCCATCATGCCCGCCGGGCAATACATGCTGGCCCCCATTGATGGCACAATCGGAAAAATTTTTGAAACCAATCATGCCTTTAGCATTGAGTCGCCCCACGGGCTGGAACTGTTTGTCCACTTTGGGGTGGGCACCATTGAGTTGCGCGGCAAGGGCTTTAAACGTCTGGCGCAAGAAGGCCAGCAGGTGAAAGCCGGCGATCATGTGCTGGAGTTTGATCTGGATTACCTGCAAGGCCAGGTCAACAGTTTGCTCACGCCTGTGGTATTGGCCAATATGGAAGACGTGCGCTTTTTGGAAAAACGCCAGGGCAGTGTCACCGCCGGCAAGGATGTCATCTTTACCGTAGAGCTCTGACCTGTTATTGACAGACGGATTTCCGCTGCCCCACTACTGGTGATCTTTATCACAATTTCTTATACTCACCGGCAGCAACATGCCGGTCAACATCCGCTTCTGAACATGATGACAACCACACTTTATGGCATATCTCCCAAGGTATGTGACACCGTAAAAAAAACGCTGAAATGGTTAGATGCCCATCAACTTCCGGTGGTATTTTTTGATTATCGGCAGCAACCCCTACCAGAAGCCGTGCTCGATGGCTGGATTGCCGCCATCGGCTGGGAAGCGCTGCTAAACAAACGCTCCACCAGTTACCGGGCGCTGGCCGATGCCGACAAGCAACACCTGGATGCCCACAAAGCCAAACAACTCATGCTTGCCAACACCACGCTGATTAAACGCCCGGTGTTGCAGCAAGGCGACAACGTCATGGCCGGGTTTAATGAAGCCGCATATCGGGAGTGGTTTGGCCTATGAGCAATGAAGTATTAACACTGGCGCAGCAGTTAATCAGTCGCCCTTCCATCACGCCTTTGGATGAAGGTTGCCAACCATTACTGGCAGAACGCCTGGCAAAGCTTGGCTTTACCAACGAGGTGATGGTGTTTGATGACACCACCAATCTTTGGTCACGCAGGGGAAACAGTGGCCCGGTGTTTTGCTTTGCCGGCCATACCGACGTGGTGCCGGTGGGCGATGCCAACCGCTGGCACACCCCCCCTTTCGAGCCCACCGTGATTGATGGCTATCTTCACGGACGCGGCGCCGCCGATATGAAGGGCTCATTGGCCGCCATGGTGGTTGCCACGGAGCGTTTTGTGACGGCCCATCCGGATCATTCTGGCTCCATCGCCTTTTTGATCACCAGTGATGAAGAGGGGCCATTCATCAACGGCACCACCCGTGTGATTGATACACTGGAAGCCCGTCAGGAAAAAATCACCTGGGCATTGGTGGGCGAGCCTTCCAGTACCCGCAAACTGGGCGATGTGGTCAAAAACGGCCGGCGGGGCAGCTTGACCGGCAATCTCACCGTCAAGGGGATCCAGGGACATGTCGCCTATCCCCATCTGGCGGATAACCCCATTCATAACGCGGCTCCGGCCCTTGCCGAGCTTGCCGCCATGCAGTGGGATAACGGCAATGCCTTCTTCCCGCCCACCAGTTTTCAAATCGCCAATATCAATGGCGGCACCGGCGCTTCCAACGTGATCCCCGGGGAGCTGCAGGTCATGTTCAATTTCCGCTACTCCACGGAAGTGACTGCTGAGATATTGATTGACCGGGTGCAGCACATACTGGATGTGCACGGCCTGGATTATGAGCTGAGCTGGATATTCAACGGCCAGCCGTTTCTTACCGACAAGGGGCCACTGCTGGAAGCCACCCAGGCCGCCATTTTGGAAACCACCGGTATACAAACCGATCCGCAAACGTCCGGTGGCACCTCTGATGGCCGCTTCATTGCTCCCACCGGCGCGCAGGTGCTGGAACTGGGGCCGGTGAACGCCACCATTCATAAAGTCAACGAATGCGTGAATGTGGCCGATTTGGAATTATTGGCCCAATGCTATCAACGCATCCTGGAAAAACTGCTGTGCTAAACCTGCCGGATGCCATGCTCTATGGCCTGGACGATACGGCACTGGTGCCATACCAGAGCGGCGATAAACACACGTTTTTACTGGAGGCCGCTACAGCACAGGCCTTCAGTAAAATGCAAATGGCGGCACGACATGACGGCATTGTGCTGGAAGTGGCTTCTGCCCATCGCAGCTTCCAGCGACAATTACACATTTGGAACGGCAAGGCGCGTGGCGAAAGGCCCCTGCTGAATGCCAATGCCGAGCCTATAGCCGATATCCGGCAATTACCACCAAATGAATTGCTGCAAACCATCTTGTTATGGTCAGCATTACCTGGAACATCACGTCACCATTGGGGAACTGATATCGATTTATTTGATAACAGTCAACTTCAGCGTGCCCAATTACAGTTAGTCAATCATGAATACCAGCCCGGGGGCCCGTGCTTTGCCATGCATCAATGGTTAAGTGCCCATGCCCAGCGCTTTGGGTTTTTCCGGCCTTTTCAAGCGGGTCTTAGCGGCACCAGCGCAGAATTATGGCACTACAGTTACCATCCTGTCGCCGAGCAACGATTAAAGCGCTACCGCCTCCAGCACCTCGAAACGCTGCTGGCCGCAAGCGACATCTGCCTTAAAGCCGTCATCCTTGAGCAGTTGCCCGCGCTGGTAAAGCGTTACGTGTTCACCGTGGCGCCTGCGCCGACAGCACCAACATCCAACAGCAGCTAATGGCCTCCACTCTCACGACCTTATCCCCTGTCACCCCATCTCCCGGACGGGTAAAACAGCAGGCAATGGATAGACCAGCCGTGTTAACGCTTCTGTTACTATCACTTACATAAAAGGACACGGAGTCCTGAATTCAACAAGAGCCAACAATACCCATGAGATTACTGAAACCCCTGTTTGACAATAACCGCCGCTGGGCGGAACGGATCAATGAAGAAAAGCCCCATTTTTTTGAAGCGCTGGCCAAACAGCAAACCCCCGAGTTTTTATGGATTGGCTGCGCCGACAGCCGGGTGCCGTCAAACCAAATCATTGACCTGATGCCGGGTGAAGTGTTTGTGCATCGCAATATTGCCAATTTGGTGATCCATACCGATCTCAACTGTTTGTCCGTTATCCAATATGCGGTTGATGTACTGAAAGTGAAACACATCATGGTCGTGGGCCACTATGGCTGCGGTGGCGTCAAGGCCTCGATGTCCACCCAGCGACAGGGACTGATTGATAACTGGCTGGGGCATATCCGCGATATTTACCGCCTGCACCGACAAGAGCTGGATGCTCTGGATGAACAGGCTCGTTATGACCGCTTATGCGAGCTGAACGTGATTGAACAGGTGGCTAACGTTGTCAGTACCTCCATCGTACAGGATGCCTGGGAACGGGGACAGGAACTGGCGGTTCATGGCTGGTTATACAGCATTGAAAACGGCTTGTTGACCGACCTTAACGTGACCATTGACGGCAACGACTGAGTCCACGGATACAGCGGCATTAGCGCCGTGCCATTCAGCTCAAAGGGCATGTGCCTTCCGGGGTGATGCATCGACATGATGCTTCTCCCTCCCCTTCGCCGCTTGTGTGGTGGCAACCCACGGTTGTAACCCCTTCTCGCAGTTGCCTGCGCCCACAGGTATAATGATTCACCTGCAGGCTTTCCCAGTGCGGCTACCGTGTGATGGTGGCCATCGCATCCGCCGCACAAAAGCATTACACTCTAGCAAAATTCGACGTCCGTGATGGGCGCCTCTTTACTTATAGGTAAACCCAATGAATGTTACCCTGTTGATACCAGCACGCTATGGCTCCAGCCGCTTTGCCGGAAAACCCTTGGCACTGATTAACGGCAAGCCCATGATCCAGCGTGTATACGAACAGGCAAAACTGGCTCAAGGGCTGGATAATATCTATGTTGCCACGGACGATGAGCGTATCAGACAAACCGTGGAAGGGTTTGGCGGGCAGGTGATCATGACCTCTGCCAATGCGGCATCCGGTACGGATCGCATCAATGAAGCCATCGCCCAGCTTGATTTGGCAGAAGATGACGTGGTGATTAACGTGCAGGGCGATCAGCCATTAATCAATCCCCGTTCCATTGAGCAGTTGGCCGCCCTTTTTAAAGATGAACCAGGCGCCTTTGAAATGGCCACACTGGCCTATGAAATCACTGATCCTGCCGATCTCACCAATCCGCAACATGTGAAAGTGGTGTTTGATAACCGCCATTTTGCCCTGTATTTTTCCCGCGCCTGCATTCCGTTCGGACGGGATGTGAGCGAATATCCGGTCTACAAGCATATTGGGGTATACGCTTATACCCGCCGCTTTGTGGAACATTTTGCCAAATTGCCCATGGGGCGGCTGGAAAGTCTGGAAAAACTGGAGCAATTACGGGCACTGGAACACGGCTATGCCATCAAGGTGGCCATTAGTAGTGACAATTCGCCAGAAGTGGATGTACCGGAAGATATTCAGCGTTGTGAACAACTACTGTCCATCTAAACAATTTGGGTGATTTTTATGACTGACTGGGAAGTTTGGCTCATCATATTGCTGGTGATTGGCGTGATATTCAGTAACCTGGCGGTGCTGAAATACAGCAGTAAATTCAAACTGCCACCCTTTGGCCACCCTAAAAACAAGTCAGGGAAATCATCCCCCTCTACAACCCAGGATGATGACAATGCCAAAGGCGATAAGGGCGCCGATAAATAGCCTACCTTCCCTTACCCTGCCATCATCCCGATAAAGGAGGCGCCCAGGCCTCCTTGCCACAACGCCTGCCACATCCGTCTTGCAACAACTTCAACGCCGATTTACCCGCAAACGCACGCCCCGTCACCCAAGGGGGCACTTTGAAACTCCGGCAGGCACTCGGCCTGGGAAGATAGCAGGGCCAGCGCCGGAAAATGGCTCGAGTCCATCAATTGGGGCAATTTTTTACAGGTGAAATCCCAGGCAACCGCAATGGTAACGGTAGCCAAGTCCAGGCTATCACTGCTAATTGCCGGCGGGGTCTGGGCAAGGTGTTGCTCCAGCTCGTCATAAGCCGCCAATAACTGATTTGTGACGCGTGCGCGCCAGGCATCATGTTGTTTATCTTCCGCGCCTAGCTGAATTTCATGGAGCAGCTGCACGCTTTTCTCACAAGCCGCCAACGCCAATCCCAGCAGTTGCAGCTGATATTGCAGGGCTAACGGCTCGGTTGCCAACAGCTTGCGGGCAGGCGCCAACGCTGCGGCATATTGCAAAATCAATGTGGAGTCCATCAGGGCGGTGCCATCATCACAAATAAAGGTGGGCGCCTTTACCACGGGGTTAATCTGGGCAAACGCTTCAAAAGTGTGAAATACCGATAATGGCTGATGTTCAAACTTTATCCCCAATAACTGTAATGACACCGCAACCCTGCGCACAAATGGTGAATCCAGCATGCCGATAAGTTTCATAAAATCTGATCTTTAATGAGAAAAGTGGTTTTATTCTGCGCTATCTCCCCTGTCAGTCAAGCGCCTTTCACCACACACGTAAACGCATCCCTTGTAACCCAAAGATTAACTACACTTAGGTTATGCTCAACATGCAGGGACATATTATGTTACGGGTTATAGAGCTGGATCATCTGGTACTGCTGTGCAGCGATATTGAAGTCATGCTGGATTTTTACGGCAGGGTGTTAAATGCAAGGCTTGAGCGGCAATTGGATCATCCACCATTATGGCAACTCCGTGTAGGTAATGTGCTCATTGATCTGCAACTTCGTGATCAACATGACATGGGATTCAATGTGGAACATTTTTGTCTTAATATCGCCGATTCTGACGAAACCTTCATACTGCAACATTTACATCGTCAGGGAGTGATGTTTGAACCTTTTACTGAGAAATATGGTGCCAGAGGAGTAAGTCGGTCACTCTATCTGTATGATCCGGAAGATAATAAAATAGAATTGAAATTACTGCCCAATACCCTGTTATAGGGCATTAACATATATTTTGCTTGCACGAGATGCATCATTAAAAACTGATACCGCATCATTCAAGGATTCAGCAACTCATAAAACCCCTGCATGTAAGAAAATGGCATTTGTGATACCAGATTATAATCTTCTTTAAACTCCACGCGCTCAGCAATCAGTTTTATCTTGTTTTCCACACACCAATATAAAAATTCCAAGTAGGGTTCTTTATACATTGGATTGGCCAACATCTCCTTAATAAAGCGAATATCGTATTTAAGATAGTCATATAAATTAAGGCTGTCTTTCATCATTTCAACCCGACGGAGCGTACTGTCATCCATGGCCAGCAACACGCCAGCATCTTTGAGTTTATATTTGTTTTCAACAGTATATTCGGCAAGCGTTGAGTTTCTTTCGGTGATTTCAAGTACCAGTGAAGAGTCGTTATAATGTTTTATCACATCATTGGTGAAGATGATGTTCTTGATAACTTCCGAGTCCATCAGGGAAAAACGCTCCACGTTAACAAAAAAACGGGTGCTCCCCAGACAATTGTCATTAATCACGAACACGCATATTTTATTGAGTATTTCCAATAACAGAGATTTGTGCCCTTGCTGGTTGAGGTTTCTGAAGTAGTCTTCGTAGTTAATCTCGCCCTCGTCGGCATTTGCCAGGCGGCTTAACACCTCCACCCCATGAAAAGCCCCATCACGACCGATGATATGCTGTCCCACATGGTAATAACGGCAACGTTGCTTAATATTATTCTTGTTAAGAATGTTCTTATAAAAGATGCATGAATTTAAATAACATTTATTGTTAATGGATGGCGTGGTTTTGCTCACTACATGCAGGTGCGGCTCAATAGATATTGGCTTTTTACTTTTAGCACACGTCATAAATGACCCCTTAGCGTTATTCAATATAACGTTAATTAATCACAACCATGTCACAAGTCAATATAATAAATCGCGTCCAGTTAACACCGATAAAATAAATTAAGTTAATTAAATCTAATATTTTTATTTAACAAATTTATAACGTGAAAATATTTTGACAGCATAATGCTTTGCGCCAAATTTCAGTCAATTAATCCATTAATGCCAAAATAATGACGTTATGTGTATTAATTGTAAAAATGTAAGCAAATGTTTCAGCCGGGAAAATCTTATTATCAAACACGTGTGAAAGGGGTTGTAAATAATTGCGTTAACCGTAACTTGCCTGAATAATTATTACGATAAAAGTAATTTTTATGTTTATCGCAGCTTATCGTCCATGGCTTTGTCACTAGCCTCAGCAAGGTACCTTCCAAAGGGTTAGAGTAAAAACTCTCTTACCAAAGGGGGTAATCATCTACATATCACATTTTTTGTCAACCTATTGCCAATGATTTTTACACCCGCATGCAAGGCCCCGGACCGTTTGGTTGACGCTTTATCACATCCCGCTGGGGGACACCATTAGCAAGCCATAATTAACCGCTTGTTAAGCCAATGCTTTTAGGCCTATACTTTGCCCCATCTTGTCGGAGTGCCTTTTAGGCTGAGACCGTTTATTCGGGATCCGTTGAACCTGATCAGGTTAATCCCTGCGAAGGAAACAAGCATTCAGTGTTAACACCTGCCCCGGTATACCACCGTCAGGGACTGGCTGCCAAGATGCTAACGCATGTGCAACAGCGCCCGCGCCCGGCATCCCGGTATTGCCATTGCCAGTCCTAAAGCAGGCCATTCACTTCAGCTGGGCTCGATATCATCCGGGCGGCTGCGCTTACCTCAACTCTCCAGACAAGCAATTTCATTTATCAACCAAGTGAGCTTGCTTATGTCAAATCGTCGTCAAACCCGTGAAGCGGCACAGGCCTTTATTGAAAACCTCAAGCCCCTGCAACACCCCATGTCCGAGAAGATTTTTGTCGAAGGCTCCCGGCCGGACATTCAAGTGTCCATGCGGCAAATCCGGCAAACCCCAACACAAGTGCAAGGCAAGGATGGGCAACTGCTCTCAGAGCCCAATCCGCCAGTGCGGGTTTATGATTGTGCCGGTCCCTATTCCGATCCCGCGGCGGATATCCAGGTCCGGCAAGGATTGCCCAAACTGCGACAACCGTGGATCCTGGCGCGAAATGATACCGAATCCCTTGAAGGCGTCAGCTCCCGTTTTACCCAGCAGCGTCTGGCGGATGAAGGACTGGATCACCTGCGTTTTGATGCATTGCCCCAACCTCGTCGGGGCAATGTCGGCCGTTGTGTTACCCAGTTGCATTACGCGCGGCAAGGCATCATTACCCCGGAAATGGAATACATTGCCATCCGTGAAAACATGGCAAGGGCCAATGCCGCCCTTGAGCAGGATGAGCAGCTAAACCGCCGCGGTGCGCCAGAGGCGTTTGGCGCCGTGGTCAGCACGCCCATCACGGCCGAATTTGTCCGCAGTGAAGTGGCCCGCGGCCGCGCCATCATTCCGGCCAACATCAACCATCCGGAAGCGGAGCCGATGATTATCGGCCGTAATTTTCTGGTGAAGGTGAATGCCAATATCGGCAACTCCGCCGTAACCTCCTCCATTGAGGAAGAGGTGGAAAAACTGGTGTGGGCCACCCGTTGGGGCGCCGATACCGTGATGGATCTCTCCACCGGTCGCTATATTCATGAAACCCGCGAGTGGATTGTGCGCAACTCACCCGTGCCCATTGGCACCGTGCCCATTTATCAGGCGCTGGAGAAGGTCAACGGCATTGCTGAAAACCTAACCTGGGACGTGTTCCGCGACACCCTGCTGGAGCAAGCGGAACAAGGGGTGGATTACTTTACCATCCACGCCGGGGTGCTGCTGCGTTACGTGCCCATGACCGCCAACCGGGTAACCGGCATGGTCTCCCGTGGCGGTTCGATTATGGCCAAATGGTGCCTGAGCCATCATCGGGAAAACTTCCTCTATACCCATTTCCGTGAAATTTGCCAACTTTGTGCCGCCTATGATGTGTCACTGTCCCTCGGGGATGGCATGCGCCCCGGTTCCATTGCCGATGCCAACGATGCCGCCCAGTTTGCCGAGCTGGAAACCCTTGGGGAACTGGTGAAAATTGCCTGGGAATATGATGTGCAGACCATTATTGAAGGCCCGGGGCACATTCCCATGCAGCTGATTAAAACCAATATGGACAAGCAGCTTGAATGCTGCGATGAAGCGCCGTTTTACACCCTTGGCCCGCAAACCACGGATATCGCCCCGGGTTATGATCATTTCACCTCCGGCATTGGTGCGGCCATGATTGCCTGGTACGGCTGCGCCATGTTGTGTTATGTCACCCCCAAAGAACATCTGGGTTTGCCCAATAAAGAGGATGTCAAACAAGGGCTGATGGCCTACAAAATTGCGGCCCATGCCGCCGATGTGGCCAAGGGGCATCCCGGCGCCCAATTGCGGGATAACGCCCTGTCCAAAGCCCGCTTCGAGTTCCGCTGGGAAGATCAGTACAACCTAGGGCTGGACCCGGATACCGCCCGGGCGTTTCACGATGAATCCCTGCCCCAGGAATCCGCCAAGGTGGCGCATTTTTGCTCCATGTGCGGCCCCAAATTCTGCTCCATGAAAATCACCCAGGACGTGCGTGATTATGCTGCGTCGTTAACCGCTAATGGGGCAACCGAGGCTGAACGCATCAACGTGCAACAGGTGGAAGATGGCATGGAACAGATGTCACAAGCCTTTAAAGCCGGTGGCAGCCGCCTATACCGGGAAGTTCCTGCTGACGTTCATCAAACGCATGATGTTGCCTCAACGGCAACCGGGAAGGAGCCAGCCGAAAATGTCTGAGCCCTCAGCTTCTGCGGCCCGCCCCATTGTCTGGACCATTGCCGGCAGCGACAGCGGAGGCGGCGCCGGCATTCAGGCGGATCTGGCCACCTTGCGGGATTTGGGCTGCCACGGCTGCTCGGTCATCACCACCCTGACGGCGCAAAACAGTGTGGCGGTCAATCTCAGTCAGGCGGTCAGTGATGAAATGCTGCTCAGCCAGTTAGACACCCTGCTGACCGACATGCCGCCCAAAGCGGTCAAAATCGGGCTAATTGCCAATCAGCAACAGCTTGACTTGCTGGCCCTCTGGCTGCAGCAACACCTGCCAGAGGTGCCTTTGGTGGTGGACCCTGTCATGGTTGCCAGCTGCGGTGATGCGCTGGCGGCCTCGGAGAGCCAAACGGCGGCGCCCAATACGGCACAAGGTACAACGCACACGGCGGCAGGCAAATCGACACCAGTACGCCTCAATTACGCGCCGCTGGCCCGCATTGCCACCCTGCTGACGCCCAATGTGAAAGAGCTGGCACTACTGGGTGACATGTCCGGCGTTACCGAGGATTTTTCCAGTTGGGCGAGCGCTGCGCAAACACTGGCGGCGAGCCTGCCTTGCCATTTGCTGGCAAAAGGAGGCGATCGCACAACAGCCAAAGCACAGGATTTGGTGATCTTCAAAAACCTGCCCCACAGTTCGGCCCTGCACAGCCATAACGGGTTTGTGCTGGAAAGCCCGCGGCAAACCACAAGCCACAACCACGGCAGCGGCTGCACCCTCTCCAGCGCCATTGCGGCCTTTTTGGCGCAAGACTGGATATTGCCCGATGCACTGGTGCTGGCCAAAGCCTACATCAACGGCGCACTCACACATGCTTACGGTGTGGGGCAAGGCCCGGGGCCGTTGGGGCGTCCCGGCTGGCCGGATGCCCTGGCGTGGATGCCGGCAATCTGGCCGCTGGCCCATTACCCTCAAAACAGCCCTGCGGCCACGCCCGTCTTTAAACAACTGCCGCAGGACTTGGGGTTGTATCCGGTGGTCAGTGATGTAGACCTGCTGGAAACCCTGCTAAAGGCCGGTTGCCAGACCATTCAGCTACGCATCAAGGCCCATGCCACTGATGCCTACGAAATGGCACAGCTGGAGCCGAACATCATCCGCGCCATCCGATTAGGAGAGCAGTATCAAGCACGGGTGTTTATCAACGATCACTGGCGACTGGCACTGAAGCACGGCGCGTTTGGCGTGCATCTGGGGCAGGAAGACCTGGCCTGTGCGCCCGAGGCCTTAAGCGCCATCGCCCAGGCAGGAATGGCATTGGGGCTTTCCAGCCACGGCTACTTTGAAGCGCTGCTGGCATTGCAGCAACGCCCCAGTTATCTGGCGCTGGGGCATATTTTCCCCACCACCACCAAAGTGATGCCCTCATTGCCACAGGGCTTAAATCGCTTGCGGCATTACGCGGCCACCTTTGCCCAAGAGCTGCCACTGGTGGCCATTGGCGGCATTAATGGTGACAACCTTGACGCCGTGCGCGCCACCGGTGCCACCAATGTGGCCATTGTCAGGGCCATTACACAAGCGCCAAATCCGGCAATGGCGTTTCAGCAGTTGCAGCAGCAATGGTACGGCCGTGAGCCCCGTCATCTGCGACAGTGTCTTTCCAGCCGGGAATTCATCCGTTATGCCAGCCAGATCCTGCTCCCCCGGGTGGGCGAGCAAGGGCAACTGGCGCTGGGGCATAAAACCGTGGCGATTGTCGGGCTTGGCGGCCTGGGGCATCAAGTCGCCCATGCCCTTGCCGCTGCCGGCATCGGGCGCTTGCGGCTGATTGACCCGGATAAAGTGGAGCTTGGCAACCTGCCCCGCCAGCTTTTATACACCGAGCAGGACATTGGCGATTACAAAGTGCAGGTAGCAGCCAAGCGCCTTGGCGCAGCCTTTGCCGATTGCGCGCTTGAGGCCGTGGTGCACCGCTTTGATGAGCAAAGCGCCCCCTTACTGGATGGCGCCCATCTGGTGATTGATGCCAGCGACAATTTCCCTTGCCGCCACGCTCTTAACCAAGCCTGCGTTGCACGGCAGCTGCCGCTGATCTCTGCCGCCTTCAGTGGCGATCAGGGACTTTTATGCCATGTGCATCCGGCCAAACTGCCTGAGGCGGGATGCTACCAATGCCTGTTCCCGCGGGACAGCCGCAGCAATGGCCGCTGCAGCGAACAAGGCGTGCTCGGCCCGGCAGTGCAATCACTGGCCGCGCTGCAATCGCTACTGGCCATCAATGCCCTGCTCGGAGAAACCTCAAGCCTTGGCAAGCTGTACCGCTTTAACAGCGTCACGCTTGAGCTCACCCAAGCCCGGTTGCAGGCAGACCCCCAATGCAGTTGCTGCGCCCCTGTGACCCAAGGGACCATAACAGAAGGATTGGCATCATGAACATTACCATCACCCTTAATGGCAAACCGCTGCAATTGGCAGACAGCACAACGCTAGACGTGCTGGTCAGCCAGCAGGGATTTACCCCAACCGCCGTTGCCATTGTGCGCAACGGCACACTGGTGCCCCGCAGTTGCTGGCCGCAAACCTGCTGTCAGGCCGGGGACAACCTGGAATTTTTTACCGCAGTAGCAGGAGGCTAACATGTTACATATTGCAGGATTAACCCTGGCGTCACGGCTGTTCAGTGGCACCGGTAAATTTGCCTCAGCCGACACCATGCTCAAGGCATTAGAGCGCAGTGGCAGCCAGCTGGTCACACTGGCCATGAAACGGCTGGACTTTCAGCAGCAAAACGATGACTTGCTGTCCCCCTTGCAAGCGGCAGGTGTGACCCTGCTGCCCAACACCGCCGGTGCCCGCAATGCCAAAGAAGCGATTTTTGCCGCCGAACTGGCAAGGGAGATGCTGGGCACCACGCTTATCAAGCTGGAGATCCATCCCGATCCCCGCTACCTGATGCCCGATCCCGTTGAAACCCTTAGCGCCGCCACCGAGCTGTGCGCCCAGGGCTTTCAGGTGTTGCCCTATGTGCATGCCGATCCGGTGCTGTGCTTGCGTCTTGAAGAGGCAGGCTGCGCCGCCGTCATGCCCCTTGGCAGCCCCATCGGCTCCAATCAGGGGCTGGCCAGCGAACCCTTCTTGAAAATCATCATCGAGCAGGCCAGCATTCCGGTGGTGGTGGATGCCGGCATTGGTGCTCCGTCACAGGCCATGCGTGCCATGGAGCTTGGCGCCGATGCGGTGCTGGTCAATACCGCCATTGCCAGCGCCCGGGATCCGATTGCCATGGCGGGCTGTTTTCGTGCCGCCGTCGCGGCCGGCCGCGCCGCTTATGAAGCCGGTCTTGGCGCCGTGACTGCGCGCGCCAGCCATACCAGTCCGCTTACCGGATTTCTCAATAGCCCCCAAGAGGAAAGGATTTCACAATGAAAGGTCAGTTTAGCGATGCCTTTGCCAGCATCGACAGGGACAGACTAAGGCTGCAACTTGGCAGTGCCACCCGGGATGACGCCGAATTCTGGCTGGCGCAGCCTGAACGCATCATCGGCAACCTTGACGCCCTCAGCGCCCTGCTATCTCCGGCGGCCACCACGCTGCTGGAACCCATGGCGCAGGCATCCGCCGCCCTGACACGGGAACGTTTTGGCGCCAATCTTGGGCTATATGCCCCGCTCTACCTGTCCAATCTCTGTGCCAATGACTGCGATTACTGCGGCTTTAGCATGAGCAACAAAATCCGCCGCAAACTCCTGAACGATGATGAAATTGAAGCGGAAATGGCCATTTTGAAATCCCGTGGGTTTGACTCCATCCTGCTGGTGGCCGGCGAGCATGAAACCAAAGCCGGACAAGCCTTTTTTGAACGGGTATTCCCCCTGGTGAAACGCCGCTTCAATTACCTGTCACTGGAAGTGCAGCCCCTGAGCGAAAGCGGTTACGCCGCCTTGGTCACCAAAGGGCTGGATGCGGTGCTGGTGTATCAGGAAACCTATCAGCCCACCACTTATGCCCAGCACCACCTGCGCGGTAACAAGCAGGATTTTCGTTACCGGCTCGACACGCCGGACAGGGCCGCCAACGCCGGCGTGGATAAAATCGGGCTTGGGGTATTGCTGGGACTGGATGAATGGCGTCTGGATGCACTGTTAATGGCCCATCATCTGGATTACCTGCAGCGCCGGTACTGGCGCAGCCGTTACAGCGTTTCCCTGCCAAGACTGCGCCCCTGCGTAGGCGGCATTGTGCCGGTGTCATTGGTGACCGATGCGGCGCTGGTGCAGCTGGTTTGCGCCATGCGCCTGTTCAGCCCAGCGCTAGAGCTTAGCCTCTCCACCCGCGAATCCCCGGCATTTCGCGACAGCTTGCTGCCACTTGGGATCACCCATATCAGCGCGGCCAGCTCCACCGAACCCGGCGGTTACGCCAACCCGGACTCGGCACTGGATCAGTTTGAGATAAATGATGCCAGAAGCGTGCCCGAAGTGGTGGCTGCCATCCGCAGCGCCGGCTTCCAGCCGGTATGGAAAGACTGGGAAGGCGCATGGCGCAGCAGCCAGCTCACGCCTCGCGAATCCCCCGCTACCGAGGCCATTCATTCGCCACACTGATCACTCACCACAAACCGTAAATCGCCCAGGATCTCAACAGGGTAAATCATCTGTGATCCCGGGCGTTGTGTCAGTCAAAACCTCTCTTGCTGATTTGGCTCACCACTAAACCCGTTAAGGTTTTAGTGGCGAACAATCATGCGCTGCACCATACGCCAAACCTTGCGCCAAAATGACGCTTCCCAAGCAATAAGGCGAACGACCCAATCTGGCATGCCAGCATCTTTGGCTGTAACCAATACAGACGATGTTGCTTCTTCGCCGTGAAAGGCGGCACGATAGATCATGATGATAAATTTGAATTCGATGACAAGCAGGATGCCCAGTCCAATGTATCGAACAAAATCAACAACTGGCAAAATGCGGTGATGCTCACTCGGAACCACATGACCAGCCACCCAAATGCCCAAACAGCTCAGCGCCATGGTGCGCAGCATCGCTGCCTTATTGCGGGCGCGATAACGCCACCAGTACAAGACAGGGATAACAATGCCCAAATCAACGAGGATGGCAGCTTCTAAAAATGCCGGACTTGACCAGTTATCAACCACAGCGACAGAAATATCAGAAATGACGATAATCACCGCAGCAAGAAAAAACCAATGCGTGCGGAACAGTTTCTTGCAATGAGCTTCATCCATGAACATGACTCTTCCCTATATCCCTTGCAAACAGATTAGCATCTAATGCATTGTTTACTTAGTTATTTAATCTCTCATTGATCACTGGCACTGTCATAGAAAGCCAAAAATATCGGACTGAATGAACCAAAATGATGGGGAATCCCCAGCCACTTGTCGTGAATTGATTTTTGCAGCGTATACGACAAAAAAGCTTAGATGAGTAAATCCATTTGTCTGATATCCAATCACAATTCTCCCCAGTCATCGAGTGGGGAGAATGAGCGGGAACGCCTCTCACTTGCAGGTATTGCCCTGTCACAACATCAAACCAAAAGCACGAGCTTTATCGCAAGCCCGCCTTGCTCCCGCCAGGGCAACGCAGTTCACTATACGGATTTCAGCTGATTGAGAATGCGTTTTTCTGAAATCGGATAGGCGGTGCCCAAGGTCTGGGCAAAACAGCTTACCCGGTATTCTTCCAGCATCCAGCGCACTTGTGCCAGGGCTTCCGGTACGGCTTGGGATTTGGGCAATTTTGCCAGTGTGGCGGCGTACTCCGCGGCCGCGTTGTGAATGCTGAGCATGTGCAGTTTGTCCCGGTTCGGGTCCACCGGCAGTTTATCAAGGCGGATTTCAATGGCCTTGAGGTAGCGGCTCACATCCGCCAGACGCTGCCAACCGGTGGCTTCCACAAACCCCTTGAACACCAGTTGTTCCAATTGGCTTTGAATATCGCTCATGGCAAAGGCGATATTGAGGCTGATTTTGCCCTTGAGGCGTTTGCGGATCCGTTGATGGGTGGTGAGGATGTCTTCCACTTTCAGCGCTATCGCTTCTGCGGTGGCATTCAGCTCCTGGCGCACCATGTCCCGCGCCTTGTCAAAGGCTTCCGGTGAACGTACATCCAAGGCACTTTCATCGAGGATTTGCTGCACGGCAGCATGAATGATGTCGTCAATCAGCCACTGCACCTGCCCGAACGGGTTAAAGTACATGGCAAGCTTTGCCTTGTTGGGCAATGCCTGCTGCAGATGCTTTACCGGTGACGGGATGTTGATGAGCAGCAGCTTGCGTACCCCCTGACGATGCAGGGTTTGGGCTTGTTGTTCATCATCAAATAATTTGATGGCAACGCTGTCACCTTCATCCACCAGCGCCGGAAACGCCTTGACTTCATAACTGCCGCGGCGCCGTTGGTATTCCTGTGGCAGCTGGCCAAAACTCCATTGGGTCAGGGATTGCTGCTCAATGCCTTTGTCGGCCACTTTGCGAATGGCTGACTTGACCTGCCCTTGCAACTCGGCCTTGAGTTTATCCAGGCTGCGGCTTTGGGCCACCAGCTTGCCGTGGTCATCCTCCACCTTGAAATTGAGCATCAAATGGGACGGTACGGCGCTGACATCAAAATCTTCAGGGCTTACCCGGGTGCCACTCATGCGCAGCAACTGGCGGCACAGGCTCTCCAGCAAGGGCTGCTCCAGCGGTTTCATGGCCTGCACGCAGGCCCGGGCATAATCTGGTGCCGGCACAAAATTGCGCCGTAACGGTTTGGGCAGGGACTTGATGAGTGCCACGCATTTCTCTTCCCGCAGCCCCGGAACCTGCCAGTCGAAATCCCGCTCCTCAAGCTGGTTCAGCAAGGCCACCGGAATATGCAGTGATACCCCGTCATCCTCTTCGCCCGGCTCAAAGCGGTAGCTGAGTGGCAAGGTCAAATTGTCCTGCTGCCAGTTGTCGGGAAAATCCAGTGCCGATACATGGGCGTCGTCCCGCTGCATCAGCAATTCACGGTTGAAATTCAGCAGCTCCGGCGTTTGTTGCTGCTGCCCCTGCCACCATTTCTTGAACAGGGGCAGGCTGTAAATGCCCTCGGGAATGCGTTCATCGTAAAAAGCGAACAAGGTGCCTTCATCCACCAGAATGTCCCGCCGCCTGGATTTGTGCTCCAGGGATTCCACTTCATCCAGCAAGGCTAGGTTCTGGCGGTAAAAGGCGTCTTTAAGGGTTAACTGTCCTTCCACCAGCGCGCTGCGGATGAAAATTTCCCGGGCTTCCTTGGGCTGCACCGGGCCGAATTGCACCTTGCGCCGGTTCACTACCGTCAACCCGTACAGCACCTGGTTTTCCAGTGCAATCACGGCGCCTTGCCTGGCCTCGAAATGCGGTTCGACATAGTGTTTTTTTATCAGGTGGGCCGCTAACGGTTCCAGCCACTCGGGCGCAATGGCCGCACAGTGGCGGGCAAACAGCCGCGAGGTTTCGGTCAGCTCTGCCGCCATCACCCATTTTGGGCCTTTTTTGGCCAGCGGTGAACCGGGAAACACATAAAACTTGCGGTTACGAGCGCCCTGGTATTCGTTATTCTGATCCTTGAAGCCTATCTGGCTCAGCAAACCGGACAGCAAGGCCTGATGCAATGGGTCATAGCCGGCAGGTTCACTGTTGAGGCGCCATTTAAGGTCATGCACACTCTGGCGCAACTGGGCGTACAAGTCCTGCCATTCGCGAATGCGCAAGTAAGACAGATATTCCGCTTTGATCTGTTTGCGTAACTGGTTGCCGGACAGCGCTTGTTGCTGGGCCTTGAGGTAATTCCAGAGGTTGAGCAAGGCCACAAAATCGGATTTTTTGTCAGCAAAGCGGTTGTGAGCTTCATCCGCCGCCTGCTTTTTGTCCATGGGGCGCTCGCGGGGGTCCTGAATGGACAGCGCCGCCACAATCACCATCACCTCATGCAGGCAGCCCAATTTGTTGGCCTCCAGCACCATCCGCGCCAAACGCGGGTCTACCGGAATGGTGGCCAGTGCCTGCCCTTGGCGGGTCAGCCGCAACTGCCCTTTGTGCCGTTCAACGGCCTGCAGCTCTTCCAGCAGCAAAAAGCCATCGCGGATATTGCGCTCATCCGGCGGCTGGATGAAAGGAAATGCGGCGATGTTGCCAAGGCCAATGGCCAGCATCTGCAAAATCACCGACGCCAGATTGGTGCGCAGGATTTCAGGATCGGTAAACTGCGGCCGGTTATTGAAATCATCCTCGGCATACAAGCGGATGCAAATCCCCGGCCCCACACGACCACAACGCCCTTTACGCTGGTTGGCACTGGCCTGGGAAATGGGTTCAATGGGCAGGCGCTGCACCTTGGTGCGATAGCTGTAACGGCTGATCCGGGCGGTACCTGGGTCTATCACATAACGGATGCCGGGCACGGTAAGTGAGGTTTCCGCCACGTTGGTGGCAAGCACAATGCGCCGCCCTATGTGGGATTTGAACACCTTGGACTGTTCACCATAAGACAACCTGGCATACAGGGGCAGCACTTCCGTATCCCGCAAATTGCGCTTATTGAGCTGCTCGGCCACATCGCGGATTTCCCGCTCGCCGTTAAGGAAAATCAGAATATCCCCGGGGCCTTCCGCTGCCAGCTCATCCACCGCATGAAAAATGCCGTCAACCAAATCCAGATCCGCATCATCATCCTGCAACAGTGGCCGGTAACGGGTTTCCACCGGATAAGTCCGGCCGCTCACTTCCACTACCGGCGCATTGTTAAAATGGCGGGAGAAGCGTTCCACATCAATGGTGGCCGAGGTGATGATGAGTTTCAAATCCGGCCGTTTTGGCAGAATTTGCTTCATGTAGCCCAAGATGAAGTCGATGTTCAGGCTGCGCTCGTGGGCCTCGTCGATAATCAGGCAATCATACTGGGACAACCATTTGTCCGAGGCCAGCTCTGCCAGCAAAATCCCGTCGGTCATCAGTTTGATGTAGGAGTCCGGCGATATTGCATCGGCAAAGCGCACTTTAAAGCCCACCGCCTGCCCCAGCTCGGTTTGCAGCTCCTCTGCCACCCGGTTGGCCACGCTGCGCGCCGCCAGGCGCCGGGGCTGGGTGTGGCCGATAAGGCCGCGGCTGCCAAGCCCCAATTCCAGACAGATTTTCGGCAGCTGGGTGGTTTTGCCGGAGCCGGTCTCGCCGGCCACAATCACCACCTGATGGTTGATGATGGCGGCGGCGATTTCATCCCGTTTCTGGGATACGGGCAACTCTTGCGGATAATGGATCTTGGGGCGATTGTCCAATCGTTGTTGTGCCCGCGCGAACGCCGCCTGGGCCTGCTCGGCAAGTGCAGCCAGTTTGGCGGTTTTATCGGCATCGCCTGACTGACGGGAAAGTTTGCCCAGCGCGCGCCTCACAGGTGCCACATCGGCCTGAAAGCACTGCGCCAGAAATTCGCGGGAAAGGGGAGACAACTTGCGATTCAAAACAATGACATCCAATAAACGAAAAACGGTGATCCTAGCAAGGATACGCCGTTTTTCCTATGGTTTGTAAAATCCGCCCGATGACTGCTGGCTTTATGGGCAGTTTCTGTCTTTGTCAGGCGGGGGTTTTATAGCAATGTTCGGCATAACTGCGAATGGCCGACAGCACATTGAAGCGGTCAATCACCCCTACCACGTGGCCGTTGTCCACCACCGGATAGATTTTGGGTTTTTGCCCCAGCATCTGCTCTGCCAGTAACAGCACGCTATGCTCCGGTTTTACCCACAACACATCGGTGCGCATCCGGTCTTTTACCAAGTCAGCCAAATCGCAGTAATAACTGCTGCGCAACATGGCGGCAATGCAGTCCTGCTGGGATAAGAACCCCACCAACTGGCCATTGGCCGCCACAACCGGCGCGCCCGCCTTATGCTGATCAAGAAGCAAATCAACCGCTTCAGCAATGGTCATCTCCGGTGATAACAATACGGGTTTGCGATCCATGTGATCACTGACTTTTATTTCCATAACGCTTCCCCAACACTAGAATTTACCCCTAAGTGTAGTCGCCATTGTGCCGGGGTGAATAACGCGATATGTCGATTGCCCTGATGGGTTTTGTTACTGTTCGCGCCAAATCATCACCAACGGCGCTTCGCCCCGTTTGCGGCTGGCCCGGTACATGCCTTCGGTATTAAACGGGGTGGCAATGTTGCCGTGTTGATCCATGGCGATTACGCCGCCGCTGCCGCCCGCTTGCACCAATTGCTGGTTAATCACGTCATCCGCCGCTTCGAGTATGGACTTGTGCAGATATTTCACCTGGGCACAAATGTCGCCGGTTACATGGTAGCGAATGAAATATTCCCCCCAGCCAGTGGCAGACACCGCACACACGCCGTTTTGTGCATACGTGCCGGCACCAATAATGGGAGAGTCGCCAATGCGGCCAAAACGTTTGGCGGTCATGCCGCCGGTGGAGGTGGCCGCCGCCAGATTGCCTTGGCTATCCAGTGCCACTGCGCCCACGGTACCGAATTTGTAGTCCAGCGCCTGCGGTGACAATCCGGCCTGTTGTGGCACTTTTTCCGCAGCAGCGATTTTGGCTTTGGCTTTCAGCAACTGCTGATAACGCGGCTCGGTGTCAAAGGTATTGGCAGGCACCAGTGTAAACCCCTGGGTCAGGGCAAACTCTTCCGCGCCGGCGCCACTGAGCATCACATGCTCGGATTTTTCCATCACCGCGCGGGCCAAATCCACCGGATGTTCGATGTGGCTGACCCCGGCCACGGCACCGGCATTCATGGTGCGGCCATCCATAATGGAGGCATCCAGCTCGTGTTTGCCGTCGTAGGTGTACACTGCCCCGCGCCCGGCATTGAATAACGGGCTGTCTTCCAGCACATTGATGGCGGCCTGCACCGCATCCAGACTGCTGCCATCCTGGCTCAGCACCCGGTAACCAGCATTGACCGCTTCGGTCAGTTTGGCGCGATACTCCTTTAACTGGGCATCACTGAGATTGGCCTTGGAAATGGTACCGGCCCCGCCGTGAATGGCAATGGCGTAGGGCGCCTCTGAAGCCATGACGGATGAGGCGGGCAGCGCCAACAAGGCCAGGGCTGCCCATAATCGTTGTGGTTTGGTTTTCATGTTGTTGATCCCTTGTGCACGAGCAGTCTTCTTTGTAGCGGTTTTATTGTGCAAAAACAATCTACAACTTGCTTGATGGCCATTCCAGGGTAACAATATTCCACAGGGATACCGCAATACCGGATTGGATGCTTGTTCGCTACTTACCGCATTATTTTAACTGCATGGCTGTGTACCGTGGCGGCATTGCTACTACCAACTGTGGCATGGGCCGCAGCGGAGCCGTTGTTAACCGTTTCGATTGACGGCGCCGACGGCCCGTTAAAACGCAACATTCTGGCTCATCTTGGCGCCCTGCCACAGGATGAAACCCAGCGACGCGCCTGGCTGTTTGACGTACAAAGCAATGTTGAAGAAGCGCTGCAGTCCCTTGGGTACTACCATGGCAAAGTGCAACAACAGCTGCTGAAAAACGAGCAGACTCCCTGGCAGCTTACGCTGAATGTCACCCCCGGAGAAGTGACCCGCATTCAGTGGGTGGACATGGTACTGGAAGGTGACATCCTGCACGATAAAGTGGTGGCCCAGTGGCTGAACCGGATAAGCCTTAAACCCGGCGCGCCCCTCAATCATGGCGACTATGAAGCGGTAAAGGCCCAATTGGCGGCGCTGGCGCTGTCTCGTGGATATTTTGACGGTAATTACGCGCTGGCGGAAATCCGCATCAACCGGGATCTGAACCTGGCCAAAATCAACCTGCGCTTTGATTCCGGCCGCCGTTACCACTTTGGTGACGTGAGTTTTGAAGGCCACACCCTGCAACCGGGGTTTCTTGACAAACTGCTGCCATTTCAGGAAGACACGCCCTACAACACCCGGGATTTATCGCTGCTGAATCAGGAGTTGCTGGACACGGGCTATTTTGACAGCATTAAAGTGCTGCCCCAGCTGGATAAATTGCAATACGGCACGGTGCCGGTAAAAGTGGAGTTATCGCCCAAACCCCGCCACTCCTTTCAGGTGGGGCTGGGGGCGGATATCGGCAACAGCTCCGGCAGCGAAATCGAGCCACGGGTAAAACTCATCTGGCGCACGCCCCAAATCAACCGCTACGGGCATTTTCAGGAAACCAGTGTGGAATGGTCGCCCAATCGCCCCAAAATGCTGTTTACCTACACCATTCCCCTTAGCCATCCGCTGGATGACCAGCTCAAACTGCGCTTTGGGTTGCTGTGGGACAAGTACGGCGTTATCCAGCGTTATGACGCAGACACTGAAACCTACCATAACGTGGGGCAGCTGGAGTCCCGTAAACGGCTGATAGGCGTTGGCCGTAACAAGCGGCTGGGACGCGGCTGGCTGCTGAACTACTCGCTGGATATTCTGCGCGAGCAATATACCCAAACCGATGTGACCTATGATCCGCAAATGCTGGTGTTTGGCGCCAGTATCACCAAAACCAGCCGCAGCGATAGCAGCCTTGATCCCAAAGCGGGTTTCAGGCAGTTGTACCGGATTGAACACGCCGAACCGGCGCTGGGTTCTGATGCCCGGCTGACCAAGGTTGAGGCCCGCTTCAAGTGGATATACACCTTTTTTGAAAAACACCGCTTTGTGGCCAGGCTCGACCTTGGGGTTAACCGGGTCAGTGAACAGGACTTGCCCTTCATTCCACCGTCCCTGCGCTATTTTGCCGGGGGGGATCAAAGTCTTCGTGGCTACAGTTTTCAGGAGTTGGGGCCGCACCTGACCTACCATGACAAGGAAGGCGTGGCGTTTCAGGAAGTGGTTGGCGGCCGCTATCTGGCGGTGGGCAGTGTGGAGTATCAATACTACCTCACGCCCCAATGGCGTTTGGCCACTTTTGTGGATGCGGGCAATGCCTATGACAACGGCCAGCTGGACCCGGTGATTGCCCTCGGCGGCGGGGTGCACTGGATTTCGCCATTGGGCCCGATAAAACTGGATGTGGGCTTTGGGGTACATGATCCCGCCCTTGACTATCAACCCTGGCGCATTCACCTGAGCATGGGGACCGAGCTATGACCCAGTCCCAACCCTTGCCACATCTTCCCCCTCTGCCGCCCAGGCGCCCTTTCACGCTGGGGCGTTTCCTGCGCTGGTCACTGCGCTTGCTGGTGTATGTGCCGCTGTTATTGCTGTTACTGGTGGCATTGCTGGTAGGCACAGGCCCCGGCACGCACCTCACGCTGGTGCTGGCGGAGCAGTTGGTGCCGGGGCTGCAGCTCAGCTATCAAAACGGGGCGATCAATGGCCAGCTGCAACTCAAGCAGGCCTCCTGGCAGATGCCGGGGGTGAGCGTGCGCAGTGGCCCGTTACGGCTGCAATGGCGCCCGGCCTGCCTGTTGCAGGCACAGGTATGCGTTGATGAGCTGCACCTTGACCACATACAGGTGTTGGTTGATACGGCCGCACTGCCTACAACCGCTAAACCTGACACCGACGAGCCGCAAGCGGCGTTACAGCTACCGGTAGGCATTCAGTTACAAAGTGCCAGTCTGCAACAGGTAAAGGTGCAGGTAGACCAGATGCAGTTTAACGCCGGGCAGCTGATGCTAAGCGCCAACTGGCAGAAAAACGGACTGTGGGTGAATCGGCTGAGCAGCCACGGCTTGCACGTCATGCTGCCTAACAGCGCCTCGGCACCGGACGCCGCCACAGCCACCGCACCTGTCGCCCAGCCGGAGTGGCCCTTGGCCCACCTGCCTGAAATTCGCCTGCCCTTTGCTGTGAATGTGCAAACGGCGCAGCTCAATGATTCCCACATCACCATTGGCCCGTATCAGCAAGCCCTGAGCGAACTGACACTGCAGGGCAGTTTCCATGATGAACAGCTGACCGTGCAGCGCCTTGCCCTGAATCATGAGTATGGCCAGGGTGAATTGCACGGTGATATCCGCTTTCTGGGCCATTACCCCATGCAACTGCAGGCCAAGGTGGATATTGAACATCTTCCCCAGTTACCCGGCCTGACAACCCAGCACGTCACCCTGGATGTGCACGGTAGCCTGGCCCAACTGGAGACCCGATTGCAACTTGCCGGCGAACAACAAGCCACGCTGCACGGCAAGATTGACCTTAGCCGAGACACCCTGCCCTACCAGCTTGAGCTGGAAAATGCCCGGCTGCACTGGCCGCTGGTCAATCCGCAATACATCGCCAGCGATTTTGCCTTGCAAAGCGACGGAACCTTGGCGCGGCAAAATGCCAGCCTGAAAGGCCAACTCACCACCCCTTGGTTAGCAAACGCCGCGCTGGAAGCAGCGCTTGTCCATCAAAAGCAACAATTGGCGGTATCCCATTTCAAAGCCAGCACACCTGCCGGGCAACTGACACTGCAAGGCAGTTTGGATTATGCCAAAGGGTTTGCCTGGCAGGCCAAACTGGGAGTGGAAGAGCTGGATCTGGCACAGCTCTCCCTTGATGTGGATGACATTCACATCCCCGACAGCAGCATCAGCGGCCAATTGCAGACCCACGGCCATCTGCATGACAAACAATGGCTGGTGGCGCTGGAAAATGCCGATCTCAAGGGCTCCGCCGCCAAGACCCCGTTTGTGCTCAGCGGTAATTTCAGCATCGACCAACAATGGCATGTTCAAAGCCGGGCGCTGCAGCTGACGGCGTTCAATTCCTCCCTGTGGCTGGATGGCAGTGCCGGCAAACACTGGGATTTAGACAGCCGCCTGCATGTTCAGGAGCTGGCGCTGTTATATCCCGAGGCCCAGGGGCAACTGCAGCTCACCGCCAAGGTCCAAGGGGATGGGCAACATCCCCAGCTGCAGATAAAGGGGCAAGCCCGGCATCTGCAGTTTATGGACTACACACTGGCACAGGCGCAAATTCAGGGGGATTATGCGCCGCTGGATGAACATGACTTCACGCTGCAGCTGACAGGGGATGAGCTCACCCTTGCAGGGCAAACAATGGATAAACTAACCCTTGATGCCAACGGCAATCTGTACCGGCAACAGGCTAGGCTCAGCACCCAAGGGGAACAATCCCTTCAGGCAATACTCAGTAACCGTTACCTGCCCGAACAGCAGCAACTGGCACTGTCCGTATCCGAGCTACAGCTAAGCAGCATGTTGGGGCAGTGGCAACTGACAGCCCCGGCCAACGTGCAATGGGATCTGGAAAAACAGCAGGGGCAGCTATCACCATTTTGCCTGCATACCCAGGCCAACCAACTGTGTCTGCAACGCCCGGTGGCCCTGGCTGACAAGGGGCAGGCCCAGTTAGCCTACCAAGGGGAGCCGGGGCAACTGCTCAGCCCTTGGCTGCCTGAAGGTGTGGCCTGGCAAGGAAAAGCCACCATGGCCGCCAGCCTTGATTGGCAACCCGACAGCAAACCCGAGGCCACGGTGCAGCTGGACATTGCCCCCGGCGTCATCACGGTGCCCAATGGCCGAAAAGCCGCTGCCCCCATCGCCTTTGATGGCGGCTATGTGACAGCAGTGCTGGACAGTCAACAACTGACAACCCGGGTGGCCTTTACCGCCGGGGAGATCCTGCAGCTTCATGGCGACATGGCGGTGGGTGTCAGTCCGGAGCACCCCCTGCAGGGGCATATCCGCATGCAGCGCATCCAACTGCAGCCGTTGCAAAAACTGGTACCGCAACTGCACACGCTGCAAGGGGTGGTTGATGGGGATATCGGCATCAGTGGCAGTTTGCAAAACCCGCTGTTTAGCGGTCAGTTGCAACTGAGCGATGCCGAGTTGGTCAGCATCAACAACCCGACTCAAATCAAACAGCTACAACTTAAACTGCAGTTTGCCGGACAACATGCCACCCTTGATGGCCACTGGCAGATGGGCGATGGCGATGCAAAAATGCAAGGGGATGTTCGCTGGCCGGATGGCCGTTTTCAGGGCAATCTGACCCTCAAGGGTCAGTCACTGACGGTTATCGAGCCACCGTTGGCCATTTTGCAGGTGTCTCCTGACATCCAGCTCAGTTTTGCCCCCGATAAACTGCATGTCAGCGGACAAGTGGACATTCCATCGGGCAAGATAAGCATTGTGCCACTGCCCGATGGCGGCGTGGCGCTGTCTGATGACGTGGTGTTTGACGATACCATTGCCAAGGCACAGGCCCGTACCACCCCCATGGCCATTAGTGCCGATTTGGCCCTGAATGTGGGCAATAAAGTGGCTATTGACGGTTACGGCCTCAAGGGCATGTTGCGAGGCACCTTGAAATTGCAACAGCAGGCCTATAAACCGGCACAGCTTTTCGGCAATATCCGGGTACTCAACGGCAGCTACCGCTTTTTGGGACAAACCCTGTCGATTGCCACCGGTGAATTACAGTTTGCCGGCCCGCCACAAATGCCCAATCTGAATGTGGAAGCCGTGCGCACCATCAAGGAAGAGGATGTCATTGCGGGCGTCAGGATCACCGGCACCCCGTTAAAACCCGTGGTGACGCTGTTTTCCAATCCGGCCAAGGAACAGGCGGAAATCCTGTCTTACATCGTGCAAGGGCGCGGCTATGACTCCAGCCAGAATAACGCCCTGATGCTAAGCGCGGCCATGGCCATCAGCGGTCAGGTCACCGGGGGCGGCCAGGCACTGAGCAACCTTGGCAATACTGCAGCCGGATTGGTGGAAACCTTTGGTTTTTCCAATGTGCAGCTGGACGCCAATGATGATGGCAAAGTGGCCATCAGCGGTTATCTGGGGAAAAACCTGATGCTGAAATATGGCGTGGGGGTGTTTACCCCGGGTTATGAAATGACGGTGCGCTATTACCTGTTGTCCCGTCTCTATCTGGAGTCGGTCACCAACGCGGTGGGCCAGTCCCTGGACATCTATTACAGTTTCGATTTGTAGCCTTGCAAGATTGCGGCTGGCACCTGATGGCCAGCCGCGCCACTGGCGACGAGCTAACGGCTACCCATGATTACACTGGCAGTTTTGCCAAGGCATCCGCCACCAGCTGCCCGCGCCATCCCTGCAGCAGTAAGGGTGTATCGCCGCTTTTGTCGTTCCAGTACCAGCCAAGATACTCATTGATATGCCGTTTGGAGCCCAAAAGCTCCATGGGCACAGCAGTATCCGTGGCAATCTGCTCCAAACGCCCCTTGAGGGTCTTGAACGCGTTCTTGTATGCAGGTTTCAATGCCAGCACATCCACCGGATCCGGCAGCGAAGAGAAATCCACCTTGTTGATAAGGTTTACCATGTCTTTGGCATAAAAGCGCTTTTCCTGATCCGTAAGATCTTTAAGGCGCATGATGTCGTTAATGGTGCGAGGCTGCTTTTTGGCCAGCGCTATCAGCGCATGATCTTTCATCACGAACCCCAGCGCCAAATCCTTTTTCATGGCTTTATCAAGGCGCCACGCCGCCAGTTGCCGCAGTACCGCCAGCTCAGTGCTTGACAACTGAAACGCGTTTTTCACCTTGAGGTAGGCCTGTTCCCTGACCGGCGGGGTTAACCGTCCCTTGGTCATTCTGGCGCTCTCTTCCAGCGCCCACTGATAACGCCCTTGCTGTTCCAGGGTCTGTTTCAACTCAGGAAACAATTGATACAGGTACAAGACGTCATTGGCGGCATAAGAGAGCTGGGACATGGTCAAAGGCCTTCTTATCCAGTCGGTTCTGGACTCGCCCTTGTCCAGCGCCACCCCCAGGTATTGCTGCACCAGTTTGGCATAACCCAAACCATGGCCATTTCCGGCCAGCCCGGCAGCTATCTGGCTGTCAAGCAATGGTGCTGGCTGAATGCCGCCGTCATGGGCAAACACCTCCAGATCTTCGCTGCAGGAATGCAGCACCTTGGTGATATTGGGGGCGGTTAACAGTTGCCAAAAACCCGATAAATCATCAATGGCCACCGGATCAATCAAGGCCAGTGTTTTGCCATCGTAAGCCTGGATCAGTCCCAGGCGCGCATAATAGGTACGTGTACGCACAAACTCGGTGTCAAGTACCAGCAGCTCACTTTGCCGATACTGCTCCAACAATGGCTGCAGTGTGGTACGGCTGTCAACATATACATAATCTTGCAAAACTTACTCCCGTAAAGCATTTCTCACCGGCATAAAAAAACCGGCTGAATGCCGGTTTTTTCTGGGGGCTCAGGCGCTTTTCGCTTCGTCCCTAAGCTCCCTTCGCAGGATTTTTCCCACATTGGTTTTCGGCAATTCGTCGCGGAATTCTACCAGTTTTGGCACCTTATAGCCCGTTAAATGCTTACGGCAATGCTTGATCAACACGTCTTTGGTTAACGACTTGTCTTTGGCCACCACAAACACCTTCACCAGCTCGCCGCTGACCGGATGAGGAACCCCCACGGCGGCCACTTCCAGCACGTCAGGGTGCAGTGCCACCACCTCTTCCACCTCGTTGGGGAACACATTGAAGCCGGAGACCAGGATCATGTCTTTTTTACGATCCACCAGATAGAAAAAGCCCTTGTCATCCATGTAACCGATATCGCCGGTGGCCAGCCAGCCATCGGGACTTATCACTTTGGCGGTTTCTTCAGGCCGGTTCCAGTATCCATGCATAACCTGGGGCCCTTTGGCAAACAGCTCGCCGCATTCGCCGGGTGGGAGCGCCTGCCCGTCATCGCCGCGCACCTCAATGAGGGTGGATGGCATGGGCAGGCCAATGGAGCCGTTGTAGCCTTCCAGATTGTAAGGCGTCCCCGCCACCACTGGCGACGCTTCGGTCAAGCCATACCCTTCCAGCAGTTTGGTCTTGGTCAAATGCTGCCATTTTTCTGCCACGGCCCGCTGCACGGCCATGCCGCCGCCCATGCTGAGCTTCAGGGAGGAAAAGTCCAGCGAGGAAAATTCCGGGTTATTCAGTAATGCGTTGAACAGGGTGTTGACCCCGGTCAGCGCCGTAAAGGGAAACTTGCGCAGCTCGCCGATAAATCCTGGAATGTCCCGCGGGTTGGTGATAAGCAGATTGCGGGCGCCTTTATGCATGAACAGGAACAGGTTCACCGTCAGCGCAAAGATGTGGTACAACGGCAACGCAGTGACCACGCTTTCCTCACCGTCGGTCAGCAGCGGCGAATAGGCGCCATTGGCCTGCAGGACGTTGGCCACCACATTGCCATGACTCAGCATGGCACCTTTGGAAACGCCGGTCGTTCCGCCGGTATATTGCAAAAAGGCGATGTCATCCGGCGTCATTGCCGGCCTAACATACTCATGGTGTTGCCCTGCCCGCAGGGCTTTACGCATGGAGATGGCATCGGGCAATGAATACTTAGGCACCATGTGCTTGATGTACTTCACCACAAAGTTCACCAGAGTGCGTTTGGGGGCGCCCAGCAAATCGCCAATGCCGGTAATGATGACGTGTTTGACCGGGGTTTGTTCCACCACCTGATCCAGCGTATTGGCAAAGTTGGACACCACCACAATGGCTTTGGCCTCGCTGTCTATCAGCTGGTGTTTCAGTTCCCGTGGGGTGTACAGGGGGTTTACGTTCACCACCACCATGCCGGCCCGCAGCACCCCGAAAATGGCAATGGGATACTGCAGCAGGTTGGGCATCATGATGGCGACTTTATCGCCTTTTTTTAAGCCCAGATCATGCTGCAGATAGGAAGCGAATGCCCGGCTGCGCTCTTCCAGTTTCCGGAATGTCAGGTTGGCGCCCATATTGATAAATGCGGATTGATCGGCAAATCGTGTCACGGCCGTTTCAAACATCTCCAGCAAGGAATTGAACTGCCCTGCATCAATTTCGGCAGGGACATCAGCTGGTAAGCTTTTAATCCAGGGTTGCTCCACAAATTTCTCCTAAATTCCGGCATCAGCACCACGACCACAACGGCTGTCGTCACGCCCGTAAAGGGGTATGCACTGAGTAAAGTTCTTATCATTGGGAACCGGTGCCCGGCACGGTTCTGACTCTTTATATCGCGACCTTATGCATGATGTTAAAAAATCATACAGTCGTTTGAATTTTGATCATATTCACATAATTTCCTGGCTTTGCCTAGCCCCGTCAGCGCATTTTGTCTGTTCAAGGAAGTCCTTGATGACTAAGGCAACTTTCTCAGCATTCTGCATATGTAAATGATGATTGCCCGTCAATTGCACTTTGGTCAAACAGGTAAACCAAGGCGCCACCTTTGGCACCAGTTGCGTCAGCGAAGGGTACCCCTCACTGCCGGTGAGTAACAGCGTTGGCAGCGCAATTTTTTGCATCCATTGTTCAATTTGTGCAAAAGTCAGTCGTTGCGGCGAATCGGTACGCAACCGGGGATCGGTGCGCCAGTAACTGCCACGCTCATCCTTGGCCAGATTGCGCTCCAGAATAAGCTGGCACCATGGTGCTTCCAATCCGGTTAACCGCTGCCGGGATTGCACCGCCTGCGCCAATGTGCAGTAATGACGCCCCTGTAGCGTTTTTTGCAACGTTTGCTTGAAGCTCTTGCAAAGCCGCATCTTTTGCTGCTGAGGGTCTTCAAACAAAGGCACCAGTGCCTCCAGCAACACCAATGCCTTGACCCGCTCCGGGTATGCGGCGCCATAGGCACTGGCCACCAGACCGCCTAAGGAATGCCCCAGCAAATATACCGGTTGCTGCGGCGCAACAAGGTCCAATAGACGATGCAGGTCATACAGGTAATCCACCCAATGCAAGGGGTAATGACCGGCGCGCCAGGATGACAAGCCATGTCCCGGCCAGTCTATTGCCAGTATGTGGTAATCGGACTGAAGATGGGCTGCGAGCGGTATAAAACTGTTGAGGTTATCCAGCCAGCCGTGCAGTGCAATGAGCAGCGGCTTATCGGCATTGCCCCATACCCTGGCAGCGATTTGCTGTGTGCCAAGATGAAGCATCCCCTCTACGGGGCCGGAAGATTGCCATAGTTCCATGGATTTGTCAGGCTGTCCTTCAAATTTTTATCATTCTACCCCGGCATGAAACCGGTGTAACGGTTGGCGGCTTTAATGCCTTAATGCCTTGATCCATCCCTGCCGGCAACAACCAGCCGCCAGCAACCGTACAGCGCTGCCAAGCCGATGGCAAACCACAGCATCACCCAGAAAATTGCAGGAATGTAGGTAATGCGGGCCAGCAAGGCGGCATCGCCCCCCTGCCCCAATCCCAACAGCACGGCAGGGCTTGCCAGGGCATTGAGCATCACTATCAGTGCCACAAGTCGCAGGCTTCCCCGCAGCAGTGTGTTGTAGGTAAGCTTTAACGGCAACAAAAACAGCAGTGCCAAGCTCAGCATAATGGCCACGCTCAATACGTCGCGGCCCCATAACAACAGCGTGAGCAACACCGCGCTGCCCAGCATCAGGTAACTCTGGCGCATGCCTTTGCCAAGGGTTGACAACCAAAACAGCAGCGCCCCCCAAAGGGCGGCACCGGCATAACCGCTAATGCCAATGAATACCGGCCAGCCCCCTTGGCTGTAACATAAACCGGAGCCGTCGGGAAACAGGCGAATATGACTGACCACCCCACCTGAGAGCAAGGTGGCAATGGCATGGGACAATTCGTGAAAATAACTCTCAAGCCACTGAAATGGCAGCGACACATAAGGCAGGCGGGATAACACCAACGCCAGCAGCAGCTCCACCCAGAATTGCAGCCTGCCTGGGCGCAGCCTTGGTGATGACATCAGGACATTTGACTCAGGCATATACGTCCACACCCACCATTTGGGAAATATGCTCCCGTTGATCGGCATTTTGCGTTAGCAGATAGACCGAGATGGCGCCACTACTGGCCCCCAGTTCCCGTTCATATTCTACCCGTGCCTGATATTTGGCATCCAGTTGCAAGGGGTCGACCACTGCCGCCGGTGTGTCATTGACCGATGCCACGGCCTCATTAATGACTTTTTCCCGGGAAGATGCGGGCGGACGATTACTGGCAACTGCCTGCGACAAGCCTGGAGTATTGTTCAGTGACATCCGCTGAATGCTCATTGCTGCACCGTCCGTTTGTTCATTATGCCGTCACGCCATTTCGGTTATTCCCGGCCGGGAAGTTTTTTCCAGGCCACAGTATCGCGCAAATACACCGGTGCCAATTCATCCACGGCAGTGGCATGGCCCTGTTGCCATGCGTTTACGGCAAGGGTAAGCATGGCATCCGCATCAGGATATTTCACGCTCTCCAGCAAGGTCAAGTTGTCCACTTGCTGCAGCAGCTGCGGATAGCGGGCAAAACCGCTGCCACAGGCCAAGATCTCATCCGTGGTGTCAAATGCCGCAAGTAGCGCATCAGGGGCAGTCACCTGCTCCTCACCTACCAGTACCGCCAAGCCGTCCTGCGCCACAAAGCAGCCCCAGTATATCTCGTCCATGCGGGCATCAATGGCGCTAATCACATATCGTGCGCCCGTAGTGGAAATGACTTTTTGTGCCATGGCCGCCAGTGTGGAAACGCCCAGTACCGGTACATCCCGCGCCAGCGCCAATCCCTGGGTCATGGAAGTGCAGATGCGAATGCCGGTAAAGCTTCCCGGGCCGCGCCCATACACAATCAGCCCCACATCCGCCATGGTCAGCCCCGCTTGTGTCAGCAAGCTGTCTATCATCGGCAATAACCGCTGGCTGTGCTCCCTTGGCGCCTCTTCTGCGGCCGCCAGCCGGCCACCGGGCCACTGCAGCGCGGCAGAACACAACTCGGTACAGGTATCCAATGCCAGAATGACTGGCGGCAGTGGTTGATTAGCTTTCATCTATGGCCCTCGGCTGCCGGACACAACACCATGCCGGCTGACTTTTTAACGGCGGCGATCATACCACCAATCGCCGATAAACCAAGTTTCATGCCCCACAAAACCCCATGAAACCAGCCTGATGCCTTATGTAGTTCACAAATTGCGCATATACACCATCCCCCCCGCACTGCCGCCCAAGGTTTCGTGATATGTTTCAAAGTATCATCATTGATGCAACAGGTATGCTCTGGCTAATTTTTCCGGGGCGAAAAGTGAACTTTGACTATCATCGTTTGCCATAGTGACAAGCCTCATCAGCAAACAAAGGAATTTTCATGTCTGATCAATCCAATCACACCCATGCGTTCAAAACGCCGCTGCGTCGTCTGCGTCGTCTGCGTACCTCTGAAGCCATGCGGGCAATGGTTCGGGAAAACTTCATCTCTCTGGACGATTTGATCCATCCGATTTTTATTGAAGAAGGCATCTCTGCACCGGTAGACATCCGCACATTGCCGGGGATCAGCCGTTTCCCGGAAAGCATGCTGGTACAGGAAATCAAAGAACTGCAACAACTGGGTGTGAAATATGTCATGCCTTTCGGGATCTCCCATCATAAAGATGCCATCGGCAGCGATACCTGGAACGACGAAGGGCTGCTGGCACGCATGGTGCGCACCATCAAGCAGACTGCACCGGAAATGGTGGTGATCCCTGACATCTGTTTTTGCGAATACACCGACCACGGTCATTGTGGGGTGATTGAACATCACCATGATGACGTGCACGTATGCAACGATGCCACCGTGGAAAACCTGGTCAAGCAGGCAGTTTGTGCCGCCAAGGCCGGTGCCGACATGCTGGCACCTTCTGCCATGATGGACGGCCAAATCCGCGCCATGCGTGACGGACTGGACGCTGCAGGTTACGAAAACGTCTCGATTCTGGCCCATTCCGCCAAATTCGCCTCCGCCTTTTACGGCCCGTTCCGGGAAGCCGTTGCCAGCGAACTGAAAGGCAACCGCAAGGGGTATCAGCTTGATTGTGCCGACGGCCGTCAGGCCATGGTAGAAGCCCTGCTGGATGAAGAGGAAGGTGCCGACATCCTGATGGTTAAACCAGGGACGCCTTACCTGGACGTACTGGCCCGCTTGCGCGACCGTACCGACATGCCGCTGGCCGCCTATCATGTGGGCGGTGAATATGCCGGCATCAAGTTTGCCGCCCAGGCAGGCGCGCTGGATGAACGTGCCGTGGTTACCGAAAGCTTTATCGGCTTCAAACGGGCAGGAGCCAGCCTGATTGTAAGTTATTACACCAAACAGTTTGCCCAGTGGCTGGCTGAAGACGCCGCCAAATAAACCGCAACACACGCCAACACAAAGGGAGCTTCAGGGCTCCCTTTGCTTATCCTTTACTCATCCTTTCCTTTACTCATCCATTTCATAATCAGTACCCGCCACTGGCATCAGTATTGGTGTAACCGCGATATCAGGTTAAGCACTGCTGTTAGCAAAAGTGCCCACAGGCGCAGCATGAGCCGTTTTCAACTCTATAAATATCACAGCAAAACAAAGAAAAACAAAATATATCAATTATCTTTTTGATTTAATTTATTTTATTTCATCTAAAAAATTCATCACTTTTTGCATGTCCCGGGTACGAGCCATGGGGGGCAATGAATTCAAGAATGCCTGGCCATAGGAGCGATTAACAATGCGGTTGTCACACAGGATCAAGACGCCCCGGTCATGCTCATCCCGGATCAGGCGGCCAAAGCCCTGTTTTAGCGCAATCACCGCCTGGGGCAATGAAATGTCCTGAAACGGATCGCCGCCCCGCCGTTGCAGTTCAGCGGCACGGGCACGGTACAAATTATCATCCGGTGAGACAAACGGCAGCTTGTCGATAATCACGCACGATAACAGGTGTCCGCGGACATCAACCCCCTCCCAGAAGCTGCCGGTGCCCAGCAACACGGCATTGCCCAACTGCCGGAATTTTTTCAGCAAGCTTTGCTTGCCGGCACTGCCCTGTATCAATAACGGGTAATGGCAACGCCCTTGCAGCGCCAGCGCCATGCGCTCCAGCATCCGATGGCTGGTAAACAGGATAAAGGTGCGCCCTTTGGCAGCGTTAATGGCTGCCAGACAAATGCTCAGCAACCGCTGCAACTGATAATCCGAGTCGCTGCGCACATCCGCCAGTTGCCGCGGTACACAAAATAGTGCCTGCTGCTGGTAATTGAACGGGCTGTCGAGGATCATTTCCCGGCAATCGTTAAGCCCCATGGCGGCAGCAAAATGCCCCAGTGTCCGGTTTACCTGCAACGTGGCGGAGGTAAACAGCCAGCGGCAGTCATCATTAAACAGTTGCTGGCATTCCTTGGTCACGTCGATGGGCGCCATCCGCAGTAGTGGCAGGCGGCCGTTCAGCTCCAGAGAATACGCGGCGCTGGGGTTGTCACAAGCCAGAAACTGTTGCAGCCGGGAAAGATAATCCAGCCATTTTTCAAAGCAGTCATCCAGCAGTTCGCTGCGCCCCACATGGGCCAGCAACAACCGCTGCAGTGCCTGAAACTCCTCCAGCAACTGCCAGCTCTGGGTGGCCAGCGTCTTGTCTGCCAGCACCAAACGCCAGTCGCTTTGCTGGTGCTGCAAACACGCCTGTGCCCAGTCGTTTAAGCGGCTGATGCAGCGCCGCGCCATATCGCCCAGTTGCTCGGTGTCTCGCAGCTCATTGAGGTACACCTCTTCCACCCGTTCCAGTAACCGCGCCATGGCACCCAGCGACAACTGCTGACCGAAATAACTCACGGCAATATCGGGCAGTTGGTGGGCTTCATCAAAAACCTGCATGTCGGCCTCAGGCAGCAATTCGGCAAAGCCGGTGTCTTTCAGTACCCGGTCAGCAAAAAACAGGTGATGGTTGATGACAATCAGTTTGGCATCCAGGGTTTTCTGGCGGGCCCGGCGGGTAAAGCACTGTTCATAAAAAGCGCAGCGTTTGCCGCTGCAACTTTCCCGGGTCGATGCCACCAATGCCAATGCGGGGGATTGCTCTGACACCGTGGCAATGGTGCCCAAATCCCCGTCATGGCTGGCGGCGGCCCACTGTTGTATACGCAGCAAGTCATCCAGGGTTTGGCTGTCAAGCGTTTGGGCACCATCCAGCTGTTGCTGCAACCGCAACTGGCACAAATAATTATTGCGCCCTTTGAGCAGTGCCACTTTCGGAGAGATGTCCAGCATCTGCAGCAATGCGGGAATATCCTTATAAAACAGTTGCTCCTGCAGGTTTTTACTGCCGGTGGACACAATAACCCGCTTGCCTGATAGCAACGCCGGGATCAGGTAGCCAAAGGTTTTGCCAACCCCGGTACCGGCTTCCAGCACCAGTTTGCCAGCCGCTGCATCCAGGGTTTCCGCCACCGCTTGCGCCATCTTGAGCTGCTCGGCGCGGGGTTTATAACCCCTGATACCTTGCGCCAATGCGCCTTCTTGGGAAAAGGCTAATGTAACTTCCTTCACTAAACGGCTGATGATGGCACCCCGGTAACTGCAGCATGAATAGGGCATTATCACCAATTCACCGGTGACGGCAAGTATCCCCAAGCGCAACAGCATGCCGAAATGGCGCTTTCATCCTTCGCTGGAAACTGCATGAAGATGCAAATAACCCAATTGCAAATTAATTGTTGCAAATGGCCGGTAAAGGGATTAATTTAATTTACAACCTGTTCTGCCAAGGCTGCCCGCCACAACACGTGAGCACTAAAACACACTAGCGCCAAGGTCAGAATCAACCAGATGAATTTCGCCCGTCAAAACGGGCAACAGGATCAGAATTTATGAAACAGCTCCGATTTGCTATCCACCATCACCACCATAAGCGGTAGCCTTCGGAGCTCACTGCCGAAGGTGCTATTCCTTCCGGCGGTTGATTCAAATCATTTAACACCCCCGGAAGGAATTCCGGGGGTGTTTTGTTTTACGTCTTTAATTTTGAATCAACAATCAGGAAATAGCCGACATGACCGAGTCAAACCGATTAAGAATCGCCATCCAAAAATCTGGACGCTTGTCAGAAGAATCTCAAAAACTGCTGAAAAAATGCGGTGTTAAGTTCACCGTTAACGAACAGCGCCTGATTGCCCACGCAGATAACATGCCACTGGATCTGCTGCGGGTACGGGATGACGACATTCCGGGGCTGGTGATGGATGGTGTGGTTGATTTGGGCATTATCGGTGAAAACGTACTGGAAGAGGAAGAGATTGAGCGCCAGAGCCTGGGAATGCCGTCAGCATACCAAAAACTGCGGCAACTGGATTTTGGTGCCTGCCGCTTGTCGCTGGCGGTACCCAAAGAATTTGCCTATCAGGATGCCAGCTCCCTGGAAGGGTTGCGCATTGCCACCTCCTACCCCAACCTGCTTCGCCGTTTTATGCAAAATAAAGACATAAGTTTTCGAAGCTGTTTATTGAAGGGTTCGGTGGAAGTGGCACCTCGCGCCGGCCTGGCAGACGGCATTTGCGATCTGGTGTCCACCGGCGCCACCCTGGAAGCCAACGGCTTGTATGAAACCGAAGTCATCTACCGCTCCATGGCCTGCATCATTCAATCCCAGCAAGTGCAATCCCCGGAAAAACAGCTGTTACTCGACACCCTCATGAGCCGCATTAACGGGGTTATCCGTGCCCGGGGCAGCAAGTACATTTTGCTGCACGCCCCGGTAGACGTACTGGAGCAGGTGGTGGCGCTGCTGCCGGGGGCGGAAAACCCCACGGTGTTGCCGCTGAAAAACGATAGCAGCCGGGTGGCCATTCACGCCGTGAGCAGTGAAGACCTGTTTTGGGATACCATGGAACAACTCACCGAATTGGGCGCCAGCTCCATTTTGGTGATGCCAATTGAAAAGATGATGGGGTAATCACGATGCAAACCCTTAACTGGAACCAACTGGACAGCGCCGCCCAAGCAGCTGCGCTGTGCCGCTCACCTTTGGTGGGGGATAACACGCTGGAGTTGCAGGTACAGGAGATCATTCAAACTGTACGCCAGCTCGGTGACAATGCCCTGCGGGATTACAGCCGCCGCTTTGATAAAGCCGAGGTGGGTGAAATCCGCCTGTCTGCTACAGACATTCAGGCCGCATCCGCGCGGGTGAGTATTCCCCTGAAAAACGCCATTCAGGTGACCATGGGCAATATCCGCCGTTTTCACGAGGCGCAACAAGCCAAGGTCATTGCCCTTGAGACCCAACCGGGGATCCGCTGTGAGCTCCACAGCGAAGCCATTGACGCGGTGGGACTCTATATTCCCGGGGGAAGTGCCCCGTTGATTTCTACCGTCATGATGTTGGCACTGCCTGCCAGTATTGCCGGATGTGCCCGCCGGGTGCTGGTCAGCCCTCCGCCCATCAATGATGCCATCATCTATGCCGCCACGGCTTGTGGCGTTAACGAGATTTATCAAGTGGGCGGCGCGCAAGCCATTGCCGCCCTGGCATTCGGCACGGAATCACTCGCGCCGGTTGACAAGATTTTCGGCCCCGGCAACCGTTATGTTACCGAAGCCAAAAGTCAGGTGTCCCGTGATACCGGTGCCTGTGTCAGCATTGACATGCCCGCCGGCCCCTCGGAAGTGCTGGTGATTGCCGACAACTCAGCCAATCCGGCATTCGTGGCGGCGGATTTGCTGTCCCAGGCAGAGCATGGCCCGGACTCCCAGGTCATGCTGCTCACCGACAGTGAACCCCTGGCAACCGCCGTTGCCAAAGAGGTGGACACCCAGCTTAGCGCCCTGCCCCGGGCGGAAATCGCTCGCAAGGCACTTTTTTGCAGTCGCACCTTGATTGTCAGCGACATGCAGCAGGCCGCGGAGGTTTCCAACCGTTACGGGCCGGAGCACCTGATTTTACAACTGCGCCAACCCCGCGAGTTACTGCCCAGCATCCGCGCCGCAGGTTCGGTCTTTGTAGGCCCTTATACGCCGGAATCCGTAGGCGACTATGCCAGTGGCACCAATCACGTATTGCCCACTTATGGTTATAGCCGCACGGTTTCCAGCTTGTCACTGGCGGATTTTTGCCGCCGCTTTACCGTGCAGGAACTGACCGCTGAAGGCCTGCAGGGACTGGGTGACACGGTCATGACCCTCGCCGCCGCCGAACAGCTGGACGCCCACAAAAATGCCGTGGCCCTGCGCCTTGCCAGTTTGAACAACCCGGGAGATGCCAATGAGTAGTCGTCCATTGACATTGGCCCGGCAACTGGCACGCCCGGAGCTGCTGCAACTTGAACCTTACCAGAGCGCCCGCCGCATCGGCGGTCAGGGTGATATCTGGATTAATGCCAACGAAAGCCCGTTTAACCGGGCATCACTGCCCCGGCTGAATCGTTATCCCGAATGCCAGCCACCGGCGCTGATTGCCGCCTATGGCCGTTATGTGGGGGTTGCGGATAACCAGATTGTCTGCAGCCGCGGTGCCGATGAAGCCATCGAGCTGTTAATCCGCACCTTTTGTATTCCCGGGCGCGACAGTATCGCCCAGTTCGGCCCCACTTACGGCATGTACGGCATCAGCGCCCGCACCTTCAACGTCGGCGTCGTGTCACTGGCACTTAACGCCGATTACAGCCTGCCGCAAGATTTCAGTGCGGTCGCCGGCTGCAAACTGGTGTTTATCTGTAACCCCAACAACCCCACCGGCACCCTGGTCAGCCCACGGGTCATTGAGCAAGCGCTGCAAGACCTGCCCGAGCAGCTGGTGGTGGTGGATGAAGCCTACATTGAATTCAGTCCGGCGTATTCCGTGGTTAGCCTGCTGGATAAATATCCGAATCTGGTGATTCTGCGCACCCTTTCCAAAGCCTTTGCGCTGGCCGGGGCCCGCTGCGGCTTCATGCTGGCATCAGAGGATGTGGTATCCATGGTGATGCGGGTCATTGCCCCTTATCCGGTACCGTTACCGGTGTCGGAGCTGGCAGAAGCCGCCCTCAGTGAGGCGGGACTGCAGGCCATGCAGGCGGATGTCACCCTGCTCAACACCCAAGGTGTACGCTTAAGCCAGGCATTGCAGCAACTGGGCGCCGAGGTGTTACCCAGTGGCGGCAATTTCATTCTGGCATTCTTTGATGATATTCAGGCTGTCAGTCAGGGGTTAAAGGATGCCGGCATTGTGGCCCGAGCCTATAAAGATCCCCGTCTAGTGGATGCCATCCGCTTCAGTTTCAGTAATGAGCTGGAAACCGGCCTTGTTATCGAGGCGCTGGAACGCATTCTCAACTAATTGACCCGACACAGAGACCGGCCAACCGGTACAAGGTAATCCAATGAGCCAAAAGATACTTTTTATTGACCGCGACGGCACACTGGTGGAAGAGCCCGCCATTGACAAACAGCTCGACAGACTCGACAAACTGGTATTCGAACCCCAGGTGATCCCGGCCTTGCTACGCCTGCAAAACGCCGGTTTCCGGCTGGTCATGGTATCCAATCAGGACGGTCTGGGCACGGCATCCTTCCCCCAGGCCGATTTTGATGCACCGCATCAATTGATGATGCAGATTTTCAACAGCCAGGGGGTGCAGTTTGACGATGTGCTCATCTGCCCCCACTTGCCCGCGGACAACTGCAGCTGCCGCAAACCCAAACTGGGACTGGTGAAAGACTATCTCACCGGCGGCAAAATCGATTTCACCCGTTCGGCAGTCATTGGCGATCGGGCAACCGATGTGGCACTGGCCGATGCCATGGGGCTTAAAAGCTTTCAGTATCAACGGGAAAGCCTTGGCTGGCCGCAGATTGCCCAAGCGTTGTTATCCCGTCAGCGCCAGGCCACCGTCGTGCGCACCACCCGTGAAACCGATATTTGCGTCAAAGTGGATCTGGACAACCCGGGATGCAACCGCATTGATACCGGCATCGGCTTTTTCGATCACATGCTGGATCAGATTGCCACTCACGGAAATTTTTCGCTGGCGGTGACGGTAAAGGGCGATCTGCACATTGATGATCACCACAGCATTGAAGATACCGGGCTGGCACTGGGCGATGCCCTGCGTCAGGCGCTGGGCGATAAACGGGGCATTGGCCGCTTTGGCTTCAGCCTGCCCATGGATGAAGCCCGGGGCGAATGCCTGCTGGACCTGTCCGGCAGGCCATTTATCAAGTTTGATGCCAGCTTCAAGCGGGACAAGGTGGGCGAACTGGCCACAGAGATGGTGCCGCACTTTTTCCGCTCCTTTGCCGACGGTTTGCGCTGCACCTTGCATATCAGTTGCGATGGTGACAATGAACACCACAAGGTGGAGGCCCTGTTCAAGGCATTGGGCCGGGCGCTGCGACAGGCCATTCGGGTTGAAGGCGACGCCCTGCCCTCCAGCAAAGGAGTATTGTGATGAGCCAGACCGTGATTATTGATACCGGCTGCGCCAATCTCAGCTCGGTGCGTTTTGCCTTTGAACGTCTGGGGGCTGATGTCACCGTCAGTGACAATCCCGCCATTATCCGGGCAGCCACCCGGGTTTTGCTGCCGGGCGTGGGCAGCGCCCCTGCCGCCATGCAGTCCATCCGGGAGAAAAACCTGGTGAACGTCATCCAGCAATTGACCCAACCGGTACTGGGGATTTGCCTTGGCATGCAGCTGATGGGCAACTACTCCACCGAGCGCGGAGAAAAAGATCAGGACACCGAGTGTTTGGGGCTCATTCCCACCCCGGTGCGGCAGTTGAATACCCGGGATTTGCCTACACCGCACATGGGCTGGAACCAGCTCACGCTGGCGCAGCATGATGGCCAGCCTCATCCGCTGTTTGCCGGTATCACCCCGGGGGATTTTGTCTATTTCGTGCACTCTTTTTGCGCACCGGTGAGCGAGTACAGTATCGCGTTTTGCGAATATGGCGAGCCATTCAGCGCCGCCATTGCCCATCACAATTTTATGGGGGTGCAATTCCACCCTGAAAAAAGTGCGGCGGTGGGCAGCAAGATTTTGCAAAACTTCCTGACCATGACCCAGGAAAACCTGACGGGAGGCGCCGCATGATTATTCCGGCAATCGATATGATTGATGGTCAGGTGGTACGCCTATACCAGGGCGATTATGCCCAGAAAACCACCTTTGATTACAGCCCGCTGCAGCAGTTAAAAACCTACGAACAGCAAGGGGCAAAACTGCTGCATCTGGTGGACTTAAGCGGCGCCAAAGATCCTGAAAAACGCCAGAGCGACCTGATTGCCCAACTTGCCGGCAAACTGCAAACACCGCTGCAAGTGGGCGGCGGGATCCGCAGCAAGCAACAGGTTGAAGAATTGCTGCAACAGGGCGTGCACCGGGTGGTCATCGGCTCACTGGCGGTAAAGCACCCCGAAGTGGTAAAGGCGTGGTTTACCGAGTTTGGTGCCGAGCACATCTGCCTGGCACTGGATGTGAATATTGATGAACAGGGCCAAAAAATCGTGGCGGTTTCCGGCTGGCAAAGCGGTGGCGGCAAAACCCTTGAGTCACTGGTGGCCGAATTCGCCCCCGTGGGCTTGCAACACGCCCTGGTAACCGACATCAGCCGTGACGGCACCATGACCGGCGCTAACACCCGGCTTTATCAGGAACTGGCAAGCCTCTATCCGGAGATTTGCTGGCAGGCATCCGGCGGCATTGCCTCACTCAACGATGTGGCGGCGGTGCGCGACAGCGGTGCCAGCGGCATCATTATCGGCAAGGCCCTGCTGACCCAACAATTTACCGTGGAGGAAGCCATTCAATGCTGGCCAAACGCATAGTTCCCTGCCTGGATGTAAAAGCCGGGAAAGTGGTGAAAGGGGTGCAATTTCGCAACCATGAAATTGTGGGCGACATTGTGCCACTGGCACAACGTTATGCCCAGGAAGGCGCGGATGAACTGGTGTTTTATGACATCACTGCCAGCGCCCATGAGCGCACCGTGGACAAATCCTGGGTCAGCCGGGTAGCCCAGCAGATAGACATCCCGTTCTGCGTGGCGGGCGGCATTCGCAGCATTGAACAGGCCCGGGAAATTCTGGCCTTTGGTGCTGACAAAATCTCCGTCAACTCGCCGGCGCTGGCAGACCCCAGCCTTATCCGCCGTTTGCACGACGAATTTGGCCGCCAGTGTGTGGTAGTGGGCATTGACTCTTTTTACGATGCTGCCAGCAACAGTTATAAAGTGAAGCAGTTCACCGGCGATGAAGCCGCCACCCGCGATACCCAATGGTATACCCAGGACTGGGTGGAAGAGGTGCAAAAACAGGGCTGTGGTGAAATCGTGTTGAACGTGATGAATCAGGATGGCGTGCGCCAGGGCTATGATATTGCCCAGTTGTCCATGGTGCGCCAGGTATGCGACGTGCCCTTAATCGCCTCGGGCGGTGCCGGCAGCATGGTGCATTTTCGCGATGTATTCATTGATGCGGCCGTGGATGCCGCACTCGCAGCCAGCGTTTTTCATAAAGGCATCATTCCCATTTCGGAATTAAAACAGTATTTACATGAAGCAGGGATCTGTATCCGCCAAGACCCACTGCAATCAGCATAACAGGAAGTAACATGACTCAATCTCAAGCCCCCGCCTGCCGCGTAACCCAGGCAGCATTGCAAAACCTGCTGCAGCAACTGGACTGGCAAAAACAGCAGCAACTGATCCCAGTTGTCGTGCAGAATTATCATTCCGCCAAAGTGCTAATGCTGGGTTACATGAACCAGGAAGCCCTGCAAGCCAGTGTGGATAAAGGTCTGGTGACGTTTTACAGCCGCAGCAAACAGCGATTGTGGACCAAGGGCGAAACCTCCGGCAATCACCTGCAACTGGTATCCATCGCCATGGATTGCGATAACGACGCCCTACTGGTGCAAGCCGTTCCTGTTGGCCCCACCTGCCATAAAGGCACCGAAAGCTGCTGGGACGGCGAGGTGCATCCGTTTATCCATCAGCTGCAAAGCCTGATCCATGGTCGCAAACATGCCGATCCGGCCACCAGCTATACCGCCTCCCTGTTTGCCCGTGGCACCAAGCGCATTTCACAAAAGGTGGGTGAAGAAGGACTGGAAACCGCATTGGCAGCGGCCACGCATGACAAACCCGAGCTGGTGAACGAAGCCTCCGATCTGTTGTATCACCTGCTGGTATTGCTGGAAGATCAAGAGCTGTCACTGGCCGACATCAATGCCAATCTGGCCTTGCGCCACCAGCAAGCGGAAAAATAACCCAACCGCCCATAACACCATTCTGCCTGCAAAGCGCCCAATAACCGGGCGCTTTTTTACAGGACAGGCTATGGGAGCATTGCACCATGGTCATTGAACGCCCAATGAGGGGCTTATGGCTTTTGACCTAGCTTATGACTGGGTGATGGGCATACGGCAGCAATGGGCCATCAAGCGCTGCCACAATCACTTGCGGGTACACACAGAGAGAGAAATAACTTAAGCGGCCACGATTTGCTGCTGTGCCCGCAAGGCAAACAGCCGATCGTGCATCACCTTGATGGTTTCAAACTTTTGCAGTGATTTGACTTCGCTCAGCATGCATTGGGGATCGAGCAACATGACGGTGGATGCCTGCAGGTTGGTTTCCACCACCAGCACCAGTACCCGCTCGCCACGGCATTTGAGGTTGAACAGCTTGCCCGCCTCACTGTAAACGCAGACGTCACTGCTTTCAAAAAACCATGACTTGGGCATTTGGGGTTTTTGCAGAAAACAGGCAGCGGTGGCGTTTAATGCCAATTGCACCAAATGGGCATCAGACAAGGATAAACGCTTGCCCAGTTTATCGAGCAACTCAATATAATAACGGGCGTGTTCTACACTGAACTCCAGTTCACCCAGTGCATCCGGAATTAAGGTTTTAGGTTTATAAGGGGTCAGGAACTCGAACTCAGAGCCCAGGGAAATCCCTAGCACTCCGTGTGATTCGTTATATTTCCACTGCCAATTACTTTCAGGCATTAATAACATAGCGTAATCCAGCTGACCTTTATTATTATTAACAGATAGTAGATTATATTTTATTCAATAGCAAAAGATAGTGTAAATAAATTGTCTAAATTTTCAATGCGCCAGCGTTAATTTTTAAAAATAATTATGATCGTAAATAATGAAAAGAGATCGCCTTGCGATCCCTTTGATCATATTTTATTCAGTAAGGATCTTATATGGGATCTTACTTCTTCGATACCCGAGCGCGATAGGCTTCAGTAATATCTTTAATGAGTTCCGGCCCCTGATAAATGAAACCGGAATAGATCTGTACCAAATCCGCCCCGGCGTCCAGTTTTTCCATGGCATTTTCGGCGCTGTTAATCCCGCCGCATCCCAAAATGGGCACCTGTCCTTTCAGGCATTCCGCCAGCTGTTTAATCACCTTGGTGGACAACTCATTTAACGGCTTGCCACTGAGGCCACCGGTTTCGCTGGAATTGGCCAAGCCACTTACACCATCCCGGCTCAATGTGGTATTGGTGGCAATCACACCATCAAATTGATTGCGGATAAGTGCATCGGCAATCTTTTCTATTTCATCCTGGGATAAATCCGGCGCAATTTTAAGCGCTACCGGCACATATTTTTTATGCTGCTCAGCTAATGCTTTTTGTTTTTCTTTTAAACTTGCCAGTAAGTCTTCCAGTAATTCACCGTATTGCATGGTGCGCAATCCCGGAGTATTGGGTGATGAAATATTCACCGCTATATAGTCTGCATATGGATAAACTTTGTCCATGCAGATTAAATAATCATCTTTGCCGTTTTCTACCGGTGTGGTTTTGTTTTTACCGATATTGACACCCACCACGGCGTTGGATTTACGAGCCAGCAAGTTTTTAACCAGATTATCGACGCCTTTATTATTGAATCCCATCCGGTTGATAATGGCTTTGGCGGGTTTGATGCGGAATAAACGGGGTTTGTCATTACCGGGCTGGGGTCTGGGCGTGACGGTTCCCACTTCTATGTGGCCAAATCCCATCGCGGCAAAAGCGTCAATGGCTTCCCCGTCTTTATCCATACCGGCAGCCAGCCCCACCGGGTTGGGAAAGGTAACCCCCATGAATTCCACCGGTGCCGGTGCAATGTTTTGGGCATAAAAGCAGTTCAGCGGATTGTTGGCAGAGGCTTTAAGGCCGGTCATGGCGAAATTGTGCGCCACCTCCGGGTCCATCTGAAACATCACCTTTTGCGCGAGTTTATAAAACATGTGTTCTCCTAAGACCTAAAAAAAGCCCCGGCAAACGCCAGGGCTCTTGTTGTTATTATATGTTAACCATGCCCTTCACAATGCAATATCAGCAGGTTGAGTTCACGCAGCGCCACTGAGAACTTGGCAAACTCATGCACACCTGATGTCTTAAAGTCAGCCAGCATCAGGAACCAGCGCTCCAGCAGCAATTGATGACCTTCAATCCATTGCGCGATAACGGCCTCGGCATCACATTGTGCGCTACAGCTGCGCAATACCACTGAGCTCAATGAGCGTTGCTGCCAGTCCAGATCTTCACGGAAGGCGGCACGGGCCAACACTTGCCAGTGGTTGGATGCAGGTTGCGCATTAATCTGCTCCAGGAACCAGTGCAATTCAACCCGGGCGCCGAGTTTATAATATGTCTCGGCCACCAACGCCAATGCTTTATCCTGCTGCTGGGCAATTTGTGCAATATCCAGCGTACAGAACAAGGTGCTCATTTTCCCGACCAGGCTGGCAACCGCCGCAGGTACCCCTTCGCGCTGCAGTGCGGCGATATCTTCGGCAATGCCCTGCCATTCACCCTCTTGCAAATAATGCTGAATATTATCACGCAGGTCGTCAAACACGGGTTTGAAGAAGCCAACGGTTTGTTCAATATTCAGATTGCGGTTGCGGTTGCGCAGCAACCAGCGGGTGGAGCGGCGCATATTGCGGCGCAATTGGTGCAGCATTTCGCTTTGCACCACCGCAGGCACCGTGCCGTTAAGCTCATCAATGGCCTGGATTAATTCACCCATACCGAATATTTCTCTGGCCATAGCGTAACATACGGCCGCTTCGGCAACTGAGGCACCAGTCTCATCCTGCATACGCTGGATAAAATTCAGTCCCATTTCATTGACCAATTCATTGGCCAGTGAAGTGGCGATAATCTCACCCCGCAGCGGATGATTGACCATTTTATCCGCATAAAGGGCTTGCAGTTTTTGCGGGAAATAGCGCACTAACAATTGACTGAGCCAGGGATCATCGGTCACTTCAGTGGTAACCAACTGTTCTTTGAGCAACATCTTACTGTATGCCACCAACACGGACAGTTCCGGACGGGTCAGTCCTCGGTTATTGGCAAGGCGCTCTGTCAGCTCTTCTTCCGAAGGCAAGAACTCCAGCGCCCTATCCAGCTTGCCCTCTTTTTCCAGGTAATGGATAAAGCGGATGTGCTCTTTGAGCTGCTCTGGAGCGTGTACCTGGGTGACAGACAGCGTACGGGTTTGCTGTTCACAATCCTGCAGCACAATCTCCGCCACTTCATCAGTCATCTGCTCCAGCAACGCGTTACGCTGCTTGACGGTCAAATCCCCTTCGGCCACCAGGCTGTTGAGCAAAATCTTGATGTTCACTTCGTTATCGGAGCAGTCCACCCCACCAACGTTATCCACAAAGTCGGTATTCATGCGCCCGCCATTGGCCGCATATTCAATGCGCCCCAGCTGGGTGCAACCCAGGTTGCCGCCTTCGCCGATAATCCGGGCGCGAATGTCGCCGCCATTAACCCGCAATGGGTCATTGGCCCGATCCCCTACATCCGCATTGGTTTCGCGGCAAGACTTCACATAAGTGCCAATACCGCCATTCCATAACAGATCCACCGGCATTTTCAGCAACTCTTTAATCAGCTCGCTGGGCGTCATTGACGTTTTATCGGTGGCCAGCATGGCCTGGATTTCCGGCGTCAATGTAATGGCCTTGGCGCTGCGCAAGAAGATGCCACCGCCTTTGGAGATCAGCTTGCGATTGTAGTCATCCCAGGAGGAACGGGGCAGATTGAACAGCCGTTGGCGCTCTGCAAAGCCCTTGGCGGCATCCGGCGCCGGATCAATGAAGATGTGCATGTGGTTAAACGCCGCTTGCAAACGGATATGTTCAGACAACAGCATGCCGTTGCCAAACACGTCACCGGCCATATCCCCAATGCCCACGCAGGTAAAATCGGTGGTCTGGCAATCAATGCCTATTTCACGGAAATGGCGTTTGACCGACTCCCAGGCACCGCGGGCGGTGATCCCCATTTTCTTGTGGTCATACCCATGGGAGCCACCGGACGCAAAAGCGTCACCCAACCAGAAGTTGTATTCCAGGGAGATGGCGTTGGCGATATCCGAGAAAGTCGCCGTGCCTTTATCAGCAGCCACCACCAAGTACGGGTCGTCATCATCGTGACGCACCACATCCATTGGCGGCACCACTTCTTTGTTGACGATGTTATCGGTAATGTCCAGCAACCCGTGAATGAAGATGCGGTAACAGGCCTGTCCTTCCTGGAACACGGCTTCCCGGCCGCCGCCAGCGGGCATCTGTTTGCAGACAAAACCGCCTTTGGCGCCCACCGGCACAATCACGGTGTTTTTCACCTGCTGGGCTTTTACCAGCCCGAGCACTTCGGTACGGAAATCTTCCCGGCGATCAGACCAGCGCAACCCGCCCCGGGCCACGCGGCCACCGCGCAAATGCACCCCTTCCACCCGTGGGCTGTAAACGAAAATTTCATATTTCGGCAGGGGCTTGGGCATTTCCGGGATCTGCTCTGGCGAGAACTTGAAGGAGAGGTAATCCTTGGGCTCACCCGCGGCATCCAGCTGATAGAAGTTGGTGCGCACCGTGGCATTTATCAGCGCCAGATAGCGGCGGATAATCCTATCGTCATCCAGGCTCGCTACGTCTTCAAGGCGCAGGTTAATCTGTTCTTCAAACTTGGCGGTTGTGCGGGTTTTCAGCTTGGGATTGAACTTGCGGATGAACATTTTCACCAGCGAGTCAGCAATTTGCGGATAGCGGCTGAAGGTTTCTTCAATGTATGCCTGGCTGAACGTGGCATCAATCTGGCGCATGTATTTGGCATAAGCCCGCAAGATGGACACTTCACGGCCGGAAAGCCCGGTGGCCAGCACCAAGCGGTTAAAGCCGTCATCTTCCAGTTTTTTCTGCCAAACCAGCGACAATGCATTCTGGAAACGATCCTGGCTGTCGGTCAGCTCCTCTGATGCCGAGCGCTGCACCGTCATCAAAAAGTCGAGGATCCAGAATGTGTTGCCATCGGTGGTGGTCACTTCATACGGCCGCTCGTTAATCACCCGCAGGCCGAAGTTTTCCAGCATGGGCAACACGTCAGACAACGGGATGGGCTCATCCTTATGGAAAAGCTTCAGGCGCACCGTATTGCTTTTGGATTCGGCCTCTTGGGGCTGATAAAACAGCATGCCCAGTTTGTGCTCGTCATCCAGCGCTTCCAGCTGGCGGATATCCACCACCGCCGAAGTTGGCAACACGTCATCTTTGTAGCTCTGGGGGAAGGCCAAATCGTAACGTTTGAAATAACGATTCCCCTGCTCTTCGCCAATGGCGCTATTGAGCGCCGTGGAAAGTTTGTCGTCCCAGGAACGGGCGGCCTCAATCAGGTTATTTTCAATAGCTGCCACATCCACATCCACATCGTTATTGTTGTCGACTTTGACTATGTAATGAGTCCGGCACAAGGATGATTCGGAAAAATAAGTGGTAAATTCCACTTCCTCATGACTCTTGAAGGTTTGCGCCAGAATGCGCTGGGTATCTTGCCGCTGTTTGGTGTTGTAGCGATCTTTGGCCACATAGACCAGACAGGACAGAAAACGGCCAAAGGCATCCTTGCGGACAAACAGTTTCAGTTTATCCCTGTCCTGCATCTCCAGTACGCCATGGGCCACCTGGGCCAGCTCGTCCACTGATGCCTGAATGATTTCATCCCGGGGCAGGTTTTCCAGAATGTTCAGCAGGGTTTTGTAATCATGGGAGTGAGGACCGAAACCGGACAAATCCATGATGCGCTGGACTTTTTCTGCCAGCAGCGGGATGGAACGGGGACTGCGGTTATAAACCGTCGACGCATACAGCCCCACAAACCGGTCTTCACCTACCACGTTGCCTTGTTTATCAAAACGTTTAATGCCGATATAGTCCACATAAGCCGGACGGTGCACCCGGCTTTTTGAGGAGCCTTTGGTCAGCACCAGCAAGGAGCTGTTCAATGCTTCACGCCGGGCGGTTTCCGAGAAGGAAGATAGCATCAGGCCATGCTCCGGCTGCTCTTTCCCGGGTTTTTTCATCAACCCCAAGCTGCTGGCCACATCGGGCACCAGCTCTACATCCCCCGCTACCCGGCGCAAGTCGTAATAGCGGTAACCCAACAAGGTGAAATGATGATCGTTAAGGTAGGTTAAATAGCTGACGGCCTCGTCCAGCTCTTTGCTGTCGCCGGCAAATGGGCGAGTGGGCAACATTTTGATGATACTGGCCAATTTTTCTGACATGGGCAGCCAGTCATCCACGGCGGCAGCCACGTCATGAAGCACCATTTCCAGCTCTTTTTCCAGCTGCTGGATGTCTTGCTCGCTGCTTTGGCGATCAATTTCAATCAGGAACACGGCAACCTTGTCACTGTCTTCCCGGCTGCCCTTCACCTGGGTGATGCCGCTTATCTGCCCGTTGTTCCGCTCAATGGCCAGCGGTGTATGCAGCATCATGTGGGCGGTGATCCCCATACGCTTTAGTGCCATGCCCAGCGAGTCCACCAGAAACGGCATGTCCGGCTGCACGATTTCAATGATGGTGTGGGAAGATTGCCAACCGTGTTTTGCTTGGGTGGGGTTAAACACCTGTAAATGGGTTTGGCCTACTGAAGTGTTAGAAAGAGAATTCCACAGGCTCAGAATTGCACCATACAGATCACTGTCGTTGCGCGCGAGCAGATCATCCTTGGACATATGGGCATAAAGACAGGTAGCAAACTGCTCTACCTGACGGGACTGGGCTTTTGGAACCTTGGAATGAATGAGGTGAACAACATTCTCCAGTAATACTGAAGGCATTGCGTCTTTCAAAGCCATGGTCATATTTCCTTAAGCGTCTATGGCAGCGCTTTTTTTGTATAATTGGGTGCTTCGACGGATAACCCGGTTCACCGGAAAATGTGACCCAGGTCCTGTCGCGAAGTGTATTACTAAACAGATCGATTTTCGAGGAAAATTTTAGTGATATATAAGGCAGTTAGCTGCTTGCTCACCAAGGGTTTCAGCCCCGTTTGCCCAAAAATCTGCAAAAGCTGAAAAACTATGCAAACAGCATCACTGCCAGGAAGGTTACGGGGCTTGATGCCCCTTGCGATTAGGCCAAAAAACCGCCGCCAGCGCCGGTAGAATAATAATGGCGCCCAGCATGTTGACCAGGAACATAAAGGTTAACAATATTCCCATGTCCATCTGGAATTTCAGGGCGGAGAAGAACCAGGTGCTCACCCCCACAGCCAGGGTGAGACCGGTAAAAATCACCGCATTGCCACGCTCGCATAATGCCGCCAGGTAAGCCTGCTGCACCGCCATGCCTTCGCGCAATTTTTGCGCCATGATGGACAGAATGTAAATGCCATAATCCACCCCAATCCCCACCCCAAGGGCAATCACCGGCAGTGTGCTCACGGTAAGGCCGATATCCAGCAAGGTCATCAGCGCCTGCGCCAGAGTGGACACTACATACAGCGGAATAATCACCGCCAGCGTGGCCCGTAACGAGCGGAAACTCAGCAAACACAGCACAAACACAGCGCCGTAGACATATATCATCATCGGCATCTGCGCTGCGGCCACGGCTTCATTGGTGGCAGCCATCACCCCCACCGGCCCAGAAGCCAGCCTGAATTTCACCTGTTCGGTATCCAGCGCGGAAGTTAACTGCTTGATTTTGGCCACAACCTCGTCAATGGTGTGGGCTTTATGATCGTTAAGGAACAGGTATACCGGCATTACGGAACAATTGCCGTTCAACAAGCCGCTGGAAGTGGGAATTTGCGACACCAGCTGAGCCAGACTGGCCGGCTCCCGCGGTAACACCAGCCAACGGGGATTGCCCTCGTTGAAGCCGGCATTCACCTGCCGTGCCACCGAGCTGATGCTGGCAGTGAAGTCCACTCCCGGCGTGTTGCGGGCAAACCACTCAAAATCGTCAATGCGTTGCAATACGTCATGATAGGTGCAGGCTTCCGGGAAGGCTTCCACAATCACGCTCATCACATCCGTGGTAATGGCAAAATGATCGGTGATGAAAAAGGTATCCTGGTTATAGCGGGAGTCTTCATGCAACGCTGGCGCCCCCCGCTGCAGATCGCCAATCTGCATCCGGGTTGCCTGACTCAGGCCCGCCCCGTAAAGCCCCAGCGTCACCAGGATAATCAACCAGGCATGGCGGGGCGAGGCAAATCTGGCCAACTGCTGCCAGATTTTAGGGGGGGGCTCGTTGCCAGGCGTAACGGCTGGGGCATTCAGGGTGACAAACGAAATAACCAAAGGTAATAACACCAAATTGGTGAGAATGATCACCCCGACCCCTAATGAGGCGGAAATCGCCAATTCGCGGATAATGCCGATGTCAATGGTCAGCAGTGTCATGAAGCCTACGGTATCGGACAGCAACGCCACCCCGCCGGGCACCAATAATGCCCGAAAGGCCGCAGCAGCCGCCTGTTTACTGCCCATGCCATGGGCCACCCGCTGACGGATGGCGTTGATCATCTGCACCCCGTGGCTCACCCCGATGGCAAAGACCAGAAACGGCACCAGAATCGACATGGGGTCCAAGCCAAAACCGATAAGATTGAGCAATCCCAACTGCCACACCACCGCAACCAGGCTGCAGGCCAGCGGCAATACCGTCAGCAGCAGTGAGCGGCTGAACAGATACACCATCACCGCTGTCACCAGCAAGGCGATGATAAAAAACAGCACCACTCCGCGGGCACCTTCTGCCACATCACCGGCCATTTTGGCAAAGCCGATAATGTGAATGCGGATTTGCTCGGACTGGTATTGCTCCCGCAACTGTTTTTCCAGTTTGTCGGCAAATGCCAGGGTATCCAGCGGGGCGCCGGTTTGCGGATCAAAATCCAGTAACTGGGCACTGACCATGGCGGCAGAGTAATCCGTGGCCACCAGCCGCCCCACAATGCCGGCTTTTTCAATGTTTTCCCTCACCCGCTGCAACCCGGCGGCAGAGGTACTGAAATCGGCCGGGATCACCGGGCCGCCGCTAAAGCCGTCTTCCACCACTTCCGTAAAGCGGGTGGAGGGCGAATATAACGACTTCACCAGCGAGCGGTTCACCCCGGGAATGAAAAACAGTTGATCATGAACCTCTTTGAGGGTTTGGAAAAATTGCGGATTGAAGATGTTGCCGCTGCTGTCTTCCACCGCCACCATAATGGAGTTGGCACCGCCAAACTGCTGCTGGTGCTTAAGATAGGTTTGCATGTAGGGATGACTCAGGGGAATGTTTTTCACAAACGCCGCATCCATCCGCAACTGACTTGCCTGCCAGCCCAAGGCGGCAGTACAAAGCGCAAAAAACACCAATACCCAGACACGATGCCTGAACAGGAAACTCTCAAGGCCATTCACCAGTTTTTCCAGCATAAAACCACACCCGTTATTTTAATGTTATAGGTTGCAAACCTTTGGTGCCTGCCAGCCAGACCTTACCGGTTTTATCCGCTGCCAGCGTTAACAGGTTTTCCCCTTTCAGCTGGCGCACCAAGCGGCTGTGATGATTTTTGTCCAGTTGAATCACCACCCCGCTGTTACCGGTCAGCCAGAGCTGTTCCCCCAACTGGGCCATGCCGTTGATGGTGGCCTGTTGTGACAAAGGAATGGGCTGCCAGTGCTGCAATGTGACATCACTGACAAACAGATTGCCCCGCAGCCCCGCCACATAAACCTGCCCTTGGGCTTCCAGCGCGGCAAACAGTGAGCCTTGATAGCCGATATCAAGCCGTTGCCAGTGCTGACCAAAATCATCACTCACCGCGGCCAATCCCATTTCCCCCACCAGTAGCAAGCGGCCATCACTCAGCGCCAGCAACCGGTTAAAATGGGGCAAGATTGAATCCGACTCCTGTTGGTAAGCTTCCGGGTCTTCTGTTTGCAGCTGTTGCAGATATTGCCTGTCGTCCTCACCCAGTAGTTCACCATGAAACTCCCGTTGCCAGTGCTGGCCGCCATCGTGAGTGCGCAGAAAAAGGCCATAGGCCCCTACGGCCAACCCGTTTTGCTCATCACGAAAATGCACATCCAGCAATGGCCGGGCCAGTGTTTGCGAGTGATATTGCTGTTGCCAGCTGTCGCCGCCATCAACGCTATGCAACACCGTGGCATCGTGTCCGACGGCCCAGCCCTGTTGCTGGTCAATAAAGATGATTCGGGTGAGCAAGTTACGGGTTGGCGACAACAATTGCTGCCAACTGCCGTCGGGTGACAGGCGCAGTATGTGCCCCCGCTCACCCACGGCCATCAGGTTATTGCCAACCGGGGTGATATCCAGTACCAGTGACTTGGCCGCCAATGGCTGTTGCTGGCCGGTAATGGCTATAGGTGCGGCCACAGCGCCCTGCAATCCGGGCCAGCCCCCAAAGATAATGCTGCAAAACCACACGCAGTACTTCATGTCATACGCCTTCAATGAGTGGGGGCCATGCCGCCCCCGGTGAACAATTAACGTATTCCCTGACGGCGCAGTGAGGCCGGCGTGAAATTGGCTTCGGTGAGTTTGGCGTCAAAGTCATACATGGGAGACTGATTGTCCAGCCCCAACGCCAGATAGCGACGTGACTGGAGATCGTGATACACCTCCAGGGTGCTCCACTGCACGGGCACTTCGTAATAGTTAATCCCGTGGGCTTGGGCTACCCGATACAACTCGTCACGGTTATCATATAAATCCGCCACGGCAATTTGCCAGGAGTCTTCATCCAGATAGAACACCCGGGTTTTATAGATATGCCGCATCCCGGCTTTCAGGGTGGCTTTCACTACCCATACCCGGTGTTTCTCATAGCGCACCACGTCCGGATTGATATGGCCTTTGTGCAAAATATCGCTGTATTGCAGCTTGTCGGAATGCAACCGGTAGTCGTTATAGGGAATTAACAGCTCCTGTTTTCCCAGCAACTCCCAGTTGTAACGGGAGGGTGAACCGTTGAACATGTCAAAATCATCCGTGGTTCTCAGTCCGTCAGAGACGGTGCCCGGCGTGTCAAAGGCCACGTTGGGAGCCTTGCGTACCCGTCGCTGCCCGGTATTGTAGGTCCATGCCTGCCGGGGTTCCTTTTCCTGGTTCATGGTTTCTTTCACCAGCAGCGCCGTACCGGCCAACCGTGCTGGCTGCGTCACCACCTGCTTGAAGCTGAATAAAAGGTTGTCTTTACGCATCTGCTCCAGGGTTTCTTCCGGCCGGGCATACTCCACCCGGATTTCCTCTTCCATTTCTACCAGGGTATAGTCCCCTGATGCCGTAGGCGCTGCCTGTCCCCGGTGGGTGGCAATATCCACGCCGCGAAAACGCAAGATATGGTTCCAGATGGCCTCAAGCCCGTTAGCCGGAATGGGAAACGCGATGCCCTTGGTGGCACCATCCACCCCATTACCGCCGGCAACCAGCGTGGCTGTGGTGGCATTGGCTTTTGTGGCATCGTAAATGTACTGGGGAACCGAGGCACTGCGGCGGGTCTGATACACCTGCATTTTGAAGCTGTCCGGATATAACTCAAACAACTTTTGCTGACCGGGTGTCAGCAACGACTTATATTGGCCCACATTCGCGCTGGTGATGGTATAAAGGGGTTTGTCGGCCGCGAAAGGATCCGGATGGTGCATGCCTTTTTGATAGCCGGCGGGCGCCTTGGTGATCCCGCCGGTCCAGGCGGGAATGGAGCCATCCTTGTTTCCTGCCATTTCCGCCCCAAGGGGTGTCAAATCCTTGCCCAAACGGGCCGCTTCAGCTTCAGATATCTGCGCCTGAACATTGCTTCCCAGCAACATGATGACAACAGCCGTTAATGATTTTATCCCATGCATGTTGGTTGTCCTCTTTACAGCGAATACTTGATGCTGAACGAAATGTAATCGCGATCAGCCATGGCATTGGTGGTGCCCACACCACCAAAGAAATTGTTATAGGAAAGATCGGCCCCCCACCGGCTCTGGTAATCAAAACTGATCCCCAATGCCACCGACTTGCGCCCTTCGGTAAACAGGAATAATGGATCCGGGGTAATGCCATTCACGTCGTGAGAAAACACCACGCGGGGTGAGGCGTTAATGCCCGCATACAGGTTATTGAGGTCAGCCTTGGCCACCAGGCGATAACCCCAGGCAAATGCGGTGGGAAATGGATTGGTTTCCGGGCCATCCTGCAGTGCCTGGATGATACCGGGCATTTGCGGGTTACCACCGCTGCGGCCGGTGCCGGGGCCATTGAGGCGCAGTTCGTCAAAGTCCGGCATATTGTCAATCCAGACCCCGCCCACCTCTGCCAGCATGGTCAGGTTGTCAAAGCCCAACGTGGGGCCGAACAAGTGCGTCAAGGTAACCTGGGCCTGGGTGGTATCCCGCCGGATAAAGCCGTCAACGGTTTCGCCTGGCGCCGCATCCAATTGGGACAATCCATCAAGATCTGGCCGTATTCCGGCATTGGCCAGCTGTTGTGGCATCCCGGCAAACAACAGCTCCACATCATCAATTTGCAAGGGTTCATCCTGGCGGTAGGCAATCTCCCCGGCAACCGAGGTATCCCCCACCAGCGTATTGAAGCTGAAGCCATACAGTTTGATGTCTTCTGGATACACCACCTGGGCTTTGGAGAAACTCTGTAAACTCAACAACAATTGGCGATCGATTTGGCCGGCGTTCTGCCCGATAAGCGCCAAATCGCTCATGAGCGCTTCAGTGGTGAAATTGGCCGCGGTGCCGCTGATTAACGGGCGACGGCTATGGTAGTTCATAAAGTAGAAACCGAACTCCGTTTCACCCAGCTGCGGCGCATAATAACTGGCTTTAAGGCCATACTGTCCGCCATTTTTTGGGGTTGCTTCATCCTGAACCAGTGTCACCTTGGTGGGATAGGCCAATGCCATTTGCGCCAATGCGGCAGTGGGCACAGCACCACTGGCGATAGCATTGGCAAAATTGCGGTACTCCATCTCCAGAAAGTCCAGGTTGATATCCGGGTTGGCGTTAAAGCCCAGCTGGGCATTTTGCGCATAACCGCCATATCCCACAAAATCATTGGTGGCAAAAATGGAGCCAGGAGCCGGTACCCAAATGGGCTCCCAGTCATATTGATAAAAAGCCTCTACCGAGAGATTTTCCGTCAGCCCCATTGAGGCCCAAATCATCCCTTGGGGGCGAAACGCCTCTTTCAGCTCGGCGCCAGGCACGTACAGAATGTTCAAATCCACCGGGTTGATTTCAGCAATCCCGTGGGAAATCAAGGTGCTTTCCCCCCAGGAAACCACCTGCTGACCGATGCGGACTGTTAATGGATTGCGGCCTTCATTCAGATCAAAATTGCCATAGACAAAGGCATCCAGCAAACGGATATCCTTACACTGCACTTCGCTGGCCCTATCATCGGCACAGGGGTCATACTCCTTGCCCGTTAATGGATGGGTATAGCCGAAGTTGCCGTTATTGAGCTTGCGGTCATAAAAATACATGCCACGGGCAAACAAGCCGAAATTGCGGTATTCCAGCTGTAATTCATGCAAGCCTTTGAAAATCTCGGAAGTGGTATCCCCTTTGGCATACAACAGATTGCTCATATCGTTGTTACTGGAATAAGAGCCGGGCTGTGCCCAGATTTCCGCAGCCCCATAGCGGGTATCCCCAAAGGCGGAATACCCTGTCCAGTCAAACTGCGGATGGTTGACTTTGCCAATTTGGCCATCCCAGTCACGTTCCGCCACTCGCCAGCTGGCGCCCAGTGTCCAGGTTGAGTCAAAGGACCCCTTAACATCTCCCCAATTAAACGAAACCGCCTCGGCAGAAGAGAGCAGCCCCAGGTTCAGCGCCGATATCACCCCCAATGTGATCACCGACTTGTTGAACATTTTCTTCGTCGTCATGTTAGCGTCTCCATGCCTGCCGATTGCGTTGTTTGAAATGAAATATCAACATCTAGTAAGCCGACAGGTAACATAATGGTTACAACAAATAACAACACCTATCAAGTGATAAAACATTAGACTTTTTGGGCACTTACATGATTTTCGAGGGTGAAAAACAGCGGGGATTTTTGAATCGGCTTAAGGTAAATTGGTCTTACAAGCTAATTGCATTTATAACCGGATGATATTTAAAGGATTAAAAAATAGACAAAGGTATAATAACAATCCTGGTTATCATTCAAACGTTTTAAGTTTTTACTCTAGTTTTGTTCAGGTAAATTTAAAAATAATCATGGTGGTTCTGCTGTCCCAGCAAAAAAGGTTTTGAGACATGACGCCCGGTGTTATCCCTCACGCATTGCAATGACCGAGGGAATGCAATCCCCAAAAAAATGCCCCGGGAATTTACCCCAGGGCATGTGTCATACGCTTGTCAAAAACTAGTCCATGCGAGTAATGGATTGAAAATGACCTTTTCTATCAACGACTAACTTAAACTCGCCATGGATGCCATCAGGGGCCAGGAATTGTCGGAAATGGCGCGCATTAATCTGCAAGCGCTTACCGCCACGCTCCCGAACCTGTACGGTTTCAGCTATCCCCTGATAATAGGGTTTGAACTCCTCAAAACTCAGGTTCAGCCGAAAATAAAAAGCCATAAACGTGTCTGTCATCGCGCGGCTCAGGCCTGCAGGGCCTTGGTCACTTTTTCATACAGATCCCGTGACAAATCAGGCAAGGCCAGCAGTTGCTGCAAGCATTGCCGGATTTGTTGCTGGCGCTGTGCGTCCAGTTTCCCGAACTGGATCAACGGCGTGATTATCCGCGCGGCAACCTGGGGATTGCTGCTGTTAAGCTGTTTGATAATCTCGGTCATGAAGCGATAACCCGCGCCATCGGCACGATGGAACTGGGCAACGTTGGCGGCGGCAAACGTGCCGAGCAAGGCGCGAACCCGGTTGGGATTGCCCATGCTGAATGCCGGATGCTGCTGTAACTGTTGCAAACGCTGTAACACGTCAGGCGCATTGATGTTGGCCTGTAATGAGAACCACTTGTCCATGACCAAAGGCACCTTGTTCCAGCGTTGCTCAAACGCGGCCAACAAGGCATCACGGCAATCGCTATTGCCTTCTACCGCAGCGCTGAGCGCCCCTAAGGCTTCGGTCATGTTGGTGGCATGGTAAAACTGCCGCTCCAGCAAGGCTTCATGGCCATCAGCGCCACGGGCCAGCAGAGTCAACAAGGCGTTGCCAAAGGCACGGCTACCGGCATCATCAATGTTGTGCAGTACCTGGTAACGGGCCAAGACTTCCTCTTCGCAAGCCGTGGCAATGGAGTCCACCACATAATCCCGGGCACACAGCAATGCATCCAGCGCGACTTCGCTTACCTGCTCCATCAAGGTAGACACTGAAGGCATTTTCAGAATTTCAGCGGCCAGGGCGTGATCCAATCCATCACTTAAGATCACCCCTCTGAAACCGTCAATAATGCGGTTATCCAACACCATGCCTTGTTGCTGTTGCAATCTGGCTACATTTTTCCATACCGCCTGGCTGAACAGGGTCACGGACGCTTCCCAACGGGCCACTTCACTGGAGGCATGCGCCATCAACACCAGTAGCTGCTCTACGGTAAACTGGTAGTCAAGCCGCACCGGCGCTGAAAAATCCTGCAGCAAGGAAGGGACCACCGGGGTGTGGATACCGGTAAATTCAAATGCTTGTTCTGCTTCTGTAAAATCCAGCACTTCATTGAGCAGTGTATTGCCTTGGCAATCCAGCAGCTCCAGGCTAAACGGAATGTGCAGCGGCAGTTTGGCAGGTTCACCCGGCCGCTGAGGCGTGTTTTGTGTCAGCTGCAAGCGATAGATGCCGGCATCCGTATCAAAACTGTCAGTCACGCTCACTTGCGGCGTACCGGCCTGGCTGTACCAACGGCGGAACTGGGTCAGATCCTTGCCGCTGGCATCCTGCATGGCTTGCACAAAATCATCACAGGTGACCGCCTGCCCGTCATGACGGGCAAAATACAGTTTCATCCCCGCCTGAAACCCTTCTTCACCCAACAGGGTGTGCATCATGCGGATAACCTCAGCCCCTTTGTTATACACGGTCACGGTATAGAAGTTATTCATTTCTATCACTTCTTCCGGACGAATGGGGTGAGACATCGGTCCTGCATCTTCAGCAAACTGCTGATTCTTTATGACCTTGATGGCATGGATACGATTGACCGGACGGGAGCCCACATCGGAGCTGAACTCCTGATCGCGAAACACGGTCAAGCCCTCTTTCAGGCTCAACTGGAACCAATCGCGGCAGGTTACCCTATCCCCAGTCCAGTTATGGAAATATTCATGACCAATCACCGACTCAATCCCGTGGAAGTCATCATCGGTGGCACTTTGCTCATCCGCCAGCACGTATTTGGTATTGAATATGTTCAGGCCTTTGTTCTCCATGGCCCCCATATTGAAAAAATCCACCGCAACAATCATGTAAATGTCCAGATCGTATTCCAGCCCAAAGCGGTGTTCGTCCCAGGCCATCGCCTTTTTCAAAGAGGCCATGGCATGATGGGCTTTGTGCAAATTACCTTTATCAACAAATACTTGAAGTTTTACATTCCGGCCACTGACAGTACAAAAGCTGTCTTCCAGCAAGTCCATGTCACCGGCTACCAGTGCAAACAGATAGCTGGGCTTGGGGAACGGGTCCTGCCAGCAAGCATAGTGCCAACCATCTTCCAGCTCACCGCTATCCACCTTGTTACCGTTGCTCAGCAGGTACTTGAAAGCAACCGGGGCTTCAATGCGGACATTGTATTTAGCCAGCACGTCGGGGCGATCGAGAAAATAGGTGATACGGCGGAACCCCTCAGCTTCACATTGAGTGCAATAGGCGCCGTCCGACATGTAAAGGCCTTCCAGGGTGGAATTGTCCTGGGGATTGATGCGGGTCACCAAAGTCAGTTCAAATTCATCCAGATCCGTTTCCAGCAGTAACTTGCCAGGCTGCTGTTGCACTGCCACGCTTTGCCCGTTGATGCTGGCTTCCAGCAATTCCAAATCTTCGCCATCCAATACCAAAGGCTCGTTATGGGCGCCATTACGCACCACACGACTACACGCAGTCACGATAGTGGCCGTAGGCACCAATCTGAATGACAAGGATAATTCCGGGATCAAAAAGGCCGGGGCACGATAATCTGCCAGACGTTTACTGGCGGGCTGATTTACATTCTGAGACATAAGAACTGACCTTGATAAAAAAGAATTAAAACATGCAGCGATTCACGACGGTATTGCAGCGTCATATGCGGCAAAGAAAAAACGCGCATTAAGCGCGTTTTTCGTCATGATGACTCAATGCTGAAGCTGCGCGGTTTTGCGATAATCCACCATGTCCAGCGTGATATCCACCGCTTCATCCAGGAAGGTATCAGGCTCGGCAATTTTCTTTTCTGCCTCGCTGACGTCATCTTCATCATCCAGTGATTTCAATGCCGGCAGCTGATGGAGGTGTCGCCGTGCATTAAGGCGCGCCAAGGCTTTGGTGTCGTTGTCTTCCCGATCTTTCAAGCGCTCGCTTTCCACCAAAGACACGCTTTTCTCTTTATGGTGTTTTTTGAACTCCTGAATATCGTCAAGAATATAACCAAATTCCACGCTGTTGTTAATGCGCTGCTCATGGTGCTGCGCCAGATTTTGGATCATGGGAGGGGTCACATCATGCAGCACCTGGTAACGCGCAGGGGGCACTTGATCCCAGGGCAAGGCGTTGTCTTCTTCTGACTCGCCATATTCACCGGCCGCCAATGCGCTGGGGAACAAAATGTCAGGCGTAACCCCTTTACGCTGGGTACTGCCACCATTGATGCGATAAAACTTGGCCACCGTGTACTGGATATGGCCGATGGGCTTGTCATATAAATCGTAGATGCGCCCCAGCCCTTTGTGCTGCTGCACGGTGCCTTTACCGAACGTTGACTCGCCCACGACCAGGGCACGGCCGTAATCTTGCAAGGCCGCGGCAAAAATTTCCGATGCGGAAGCGGAATAACGATCCACCAGCAACGTCAATGGCCCGTCATAGTAGGTTTTGCCATCGTTATCACTGTTTTGGGTGATACGACCGCTCGCATCGCGGATCTGCACCACCGGGCCTTGATCAATGAAAAGTCCGGTCATCAATGTGGCTTCGGTCAAGGCGCCACCACCGTTGCCCCGCAGGTCGATAACAATCCCTTCCACCTGTTCGGCCTGCAGTTTTTGCAGTTCATTGGCCACATCATTGGACAGGTTCATGTAAAAACCCGGCACGGTGATAACGCCCACTTTACGTTGGGCATAAGGCCCCTCTTCCGGAACGGTCACTTCGGATGTGGCCGCCCGATCTTCCAGGCGGATTTTGTCCCGCATCATGGTGACAACAAAAGGTTTGGCGTTGGAGCCCCCCTTTTTCGGCAGAATTTGCAATGTGACTTCACTGCCTTTAGGGCCTTTGATAAGTTCCACCACGTCATCCAGGCGCCAACCGATCACATCCACAATGTCACCGTTACTCTGGCCCACACCGACGATTTTATCATCCACGGCCAGTTTGCCGCTCAGCACTGCCGGGCCACCGGCCACCAGGCTTTTAATCACGGTGTAATCGTCTTCCATCTGCAATACAGCCCCGATGCCTTCCAGGCTCAGGTTCATTTCCATCTCGAAACGCTCTGCATTGCGGGGAGACAAATAGCTGGTGTGGGGTTCTATGCTGCGTGCAAAAGCATTCATGACGCCCTGAAACACATCTTCGCTGTTGGTTTGCTTCATGCGCTTGATGGCGTTGTTGTAACGTTTTTGCAAAATGTCGACGGTTTCAGGCCAGCTCTTGCCGGTGAGCTTCAAGCTCAGGGCATCGTACTTAACCCGCTGCCGCCATAATTCATTCAATTCCGCTTCGTTTTTGGGCCAGGCAGCCTCTTTACGGTTGAATACGTATTTGTCGCCCGCCACATCAAAATGCATGGGTTTATCTTTGTCCAGCAAACTCAATGCATAGGCAAAACGCTCATAGCTGCGCTGCTGCACCAGATGAAACATCTGATACGCGCCGTCCAGCTGCCCGTTCTTGATCATGTCATCAAACTGGTTGGCATAGGGTTTCAGGCGTTCAATATCGCTTTGCAACAACACGTTGCGCCGATAATCCAATTGTTTGAGAAAACGCTCGAAGATTTGCTCCGAAAAAGCGTCATCCAAGGCAATGCGATGATAATGGGAACGGGTGAACAGACCGGCCACACGTTTGCTGGTAACCAGATGTTGCGGCTCTTGGTGAAGCTCGGGCAACTCGCTGAGCGGGATTGTCGGGGATATAGCGAACGCTGAGGTTCCCAACAGCATACTGGCCAGAGACGCCGCTATAATAATCTTTCGCATCAGCAAGTTACTCCTTTTTCGATATAAATTCCCGGTGAGTTACAGCAGGATGTGCTCCGCATGAACCTTCACGGTCAGGCCGGAGTCCAACTGTACATGAACATCGTCTTTATTGATGTTCTGGATGACACCGCCTACAGGCTTAACACCCAGTTTGACACTGACACGTTGTCCTGGGTTCAATGTTGACAGTGTGGCCGGCACCAATTGTACGGCAGGCTGTGCGGCCTGGCGCTGGGGCGCGGATTTAGGAATGGCAACTTTTCGGTTGTCAACACGGGGCTTACGCCGTGCCTTGGGTTTGTCAGCCCGGGCAGGCTGGCCATCAGCCGCTTTTTGATTGGCTGCTTTGGCAGCCTCAACACGACGGGCCTTGGCTTTTTCCTGGCTTTCCTTGAGCGTGGTACGGGCATGTTCAATATGCTCTTGTTCCAACTCACCGCAAGGATTGCCATCCAAATCAACCCGCTGCGCGCCTTCTTTGAGGGATTTCAGATAACGCCAGCTATTGGTATAACGCCGCAGAGCAACCCGGAGCTGGGTTTTGCTGACTCTGGAATCGTTGGCCAACCGTTCTGCCAAATCCTGGAATAGTCCAATCTTTAGAGGTTTAGCTTCACCTTCAGCGATAAAACATAAAGGAAAGGTTTCATACAAATACGCCAGAATGGCATTGGTGTCGGTCAACTTTTCTGTTGATTCCATATTACTTCCACGAATTACAAGGGACGCAGGCAGCATAAGGCCCGGTCGTTAGTTCTTTTTATCCCGAAGGATAATCTACAAGTTAGCATGCCTTTGGGGCTAACCAAAGATTCCACTGACCTTAGCAATGATTCGGTACAATTGCCAAAACAGCGAGCCTGCATGCGATTAAGCGGCCTATTATAAGCCGAGCCACACCGAAAGCGACCATCAAATACACAAAATCGAACGGCTTTTAAGCAAACAGACACCGTTCAAAGGTTGCAACCAGGGTTTCCAGCCCCTGTTGATCGATTGCATCAAAGCGGTCGGTCAAAGGGCTGTCCACATCCAGCACTGCCACGATTTGCCCCTGTTGCCTTACCGGCACGACAATTTCCGAATTGCTGGCGGCATCACAGGCAATATGTCCGGCAAACTGATGGACATCCCCTACCCGCTGGGTACGGTTTTCAGACACCGCCGCACCACATACCCCTTTGCCCACGGCAATGCGGCTGCAGGCCACTTTGCCCTGGAAAGGCCCCAGCACCAACTGCGGTCCCTTTAACAGATAAAACCCGACCCAATTAAGCTGCTCTAAATGTTCATTGAGTAACGCAGAGAAATTGGCCATGGCGGCAATCAGATCGGTTTCACCGTCCAGTAATGCCGCAGCTTGTCGGTTCAGAGTGTCATAACACTGGGCTTTCATTCAGCATCCCTAGGTAGTGCATCATCAGATGCTTTTTTCTTGGCGGTTTTCGCTGCCGGTATTTTCTTCACCGCAGCCCCTTTCAATAACGTTGCCAGCGTATCTTTATGGGTGGCCATATAAAAAGCAAGCTTTTCTGCCGAGGCTTCGTCAATCGTTACTTCACTGGCCTGGATAAAGGGCAACAGGTTGTCGGCAATATCCAACATCCTGTCATAGGCATCGGCTTCCTTTTTGGAGGTAAACGTCATTTTTTCCACCCCTTCTCTGACCACAACAAACCGGGTAATAACCGCCATGATCTTCCTCACACTGTTTAAACATACAGTATCTAGAGTGACATATTTCCCGCTACGGATGCAACCGCTTCGCGCTATCTGCTAACATCTGCGGCAGTTAACTTTGTAAAGATTACTCGGTAAACTGCTTTTTACTATGTGTACAGATACTCAGGGCAAGCCCCCTGCACTAGCCGATGCCGCCGATAATGGTGCCCGTTTCAAGGACACTGTGGTATTGTGCCGTGCCTGCGATTTGGCCGTAAGCCGCCGGGCCTTGCCCACCGGTGTAAGAGCCCTTTGCCCCCGCTGCCAGACAACCCTTTACGACACACCTTACTGCACGATTAACGGCGTGCTGGCCATGTGCATTGCGGCCATCATTTTGTATGTTCCCGCCATGCTGCTACCGGTACTTGAAATGCACTTCATTGGCAGTATCCGCACCACTACCGTGTTTCAAGGCGCACTGGCGGTGGCCAACGAGGGGTACTGGGTCGTGGGCCTGGCCGTTTTGGTGGGAGCGGTGATAGGGCCGGGATTGTTGCTCTGCTCGGTGCTGGCACAAACCGTGATAATCAAGAGCGGCTATTATCGCCGCAGCTCAGGACGGCAACTGCTGATAATGTTACTGCGCCATCACCGGTTGTTATCCCAACTGGCCATGCTGGAAATCTATGTGATCAGTTTTTTGGTGACCTCCTTTCAGCTGGCCGATTTTGCCGATGTGTATTTTGGAATGGGCACATTCTGCTTTACCATGCTGTTTCTGGTGGTGCTGTTTATGCTGAGGGAATATCAGCTGGAATATATGTGGAGCTACCTCAATGGCAACAACTAACGGCGTGCAGGGCAAAGACCTGGGGTTATGCAGCTGCCGCGATTGTGGTCAGATCAATCAGGTATCCGACCGTTTTTGCTGCCGCTGTGGTGCCCCGGTGCAGCCCCGGGATTACGGCAGCCTGCAGCGCAGCTGGGCCTTTCTGATTACCGCTGCCATTTTGCTGGTACCGGCCAACATCTACCCCATTACCACCCTCACCAAAAGTGGACACATTACGCAAGATACGATTTTCAGTGGCATTTTGCGTCTGGTTCATGCGGATATGTTACCCATTGCCATCATTGTTTTTACCGCTAGCATTCTGGTGCCGTGGTTGAAAATCGTCGGGCTGGGGATTTATCTTTCCGCCATCAGCTTCAATCTGAAATTTTCTAAGCAGAAACTTACCGTGGGTTTTCATTTCATCGAATGGATTGGCCGTTGGTCAATGCTGGATCTGTTTGTAATATCGCTTACGGTGGCACTGGTCAACATGGGACAGCTACTGGATGCCAAACCGGCACCGGCAGCAACCGCCTTTGCACTGGTGATTCTGTTTACCCAAATGTCTGCCAAAGTGCTCGACACCCGCCTGTTATGGGATCAGCTGGAAAAACAAGATGACACACATTGAACAACCCAAAGTGGTGCATAAAAAACTCTTTTCTCCCATATGGTTACTGCCGATTATCGCCTTGGCGCTGGGCGCCTGGCTCGGCATTAAGAGCATCCAGGAATCCGGCATTGCCGTGCACATCCATTTCCCTGACGCCACGGGGATTGATGTGGGCAAAACCCTCGTGCGTTATCAAGGGCTTAATGTGGGCAAGGTGGTGGACATCACCATTGATGATGAGCTGAAAGGCGTGAATGTTGATCTGCTGATGGATTATCGGGCAGAGCCGCTGTTACGGGAAAACAGCCAATTCTGGCTGGTTGCTCCCAAAGCCAGCATTACCGGGGTGGAAGGACTCGACACCCTGTTTTCCGGCAATTACATCGGCTTGTTGCCGGGCGATGGCGCATTTCGCGATCGCTTTGAAGCGGAGTTGGAAGCACCGTCGGTACTGCCGGGCAATAACGGGCTGGTGGTGGAGTTGCGGGCGGAAAAACTCGGCTCGCTGGATGTGGGCTCACCGGTGTTTTACCGCCAGATCCCAGTGGGACAAGTGGTAAGTTATCGGCTGGATGAGCAGCACAAGGTGTTGCTTAAAGCCTATATCAAAAAACAGTACACCAATTTGGTACGCAAGGATTCCCATTTTTGGAATGTGTCCGGTGTGCAGATTGATGCGTCGTTATCCGGCATCAAAGTCAATACGGCCAGTCTTGCCTCGCTGATTGCCGGCGGCATCAATTTCAGCTCACCGGCGAACTCACCGGTAGCTGAAGCCAACCAGGGATACAAACTCTATCCCAACCAGCAAGAGGCTCACGGCGGCATACGCTTTACGTTGATGGCCGCCAGCGCTGACGGGATCAAAGCGGGCACCGATGTGGTCTACCGCGGGGTTACCATTGGTGAAGTGGAAGATATTGCGGCCGACACCGCGCAAGTGGAAATCCATGCCCGACTGGATGCCCCTTATGCCAAATTATTAGGCGCCGATGCCCATTTCTGGCGCGCCGGGGCGGATATTTCACTTGCCGGCGTCAAACACCCCGAGCGACTGGTCAGTGGTGAAGTCATCGAATTTTTACCGGGCACCGGGGAGCCGCTGCCCCAATATCGACTCGCCAGTGAAGCCCCGATGCTGGAACAGGCAGCGCCCGTGCAACTGACCCTCACCGCCAATGAAAACCCCGGTGTCAAATCCGGTGCCGAAATCCGCTACCGCCAGGTCAAGATTGGCCAGGTCACCCGGATGCGCCTTAGCGATGATTTCAGTGCCGTGCAATATCAGGCTGAAATTTTACCTGAATTCAAGTCATTACTCCGTGCCGGCAGCGATTTCATCGCTGAAGCCCCTCTTGATATGCAAGCATCACTGGATGGCATTACCCTCAAAAGCGGCGACATTACCACCCTCACCCACGGCGTGATTAACCTGCGTTACAGTGGCAATAAAAACGCGCTGAATATCCGCAAGCCCGTGCCCCTTTTTGCCTCTGTCAGCAAAGCCGAGCAGTTTTACCAGCAAGGGCGGCAACTCAAATGGACCCTTTACAGCGACAGTGGCGCATCGGTTACCCCGGGGGCGCCTGTATATTACAAGCAGATGCAGGTGGGTGCGGTAACGGCGGTGGATTGGCGGGCTGCGACAGATGACTTTGCCCTGACGTTGGCAATTGAGCATACCTTTGCCCCCCTCTTGCAGGAAAACATCGTGTTCTGGCAAAAGCCCCCATTGACCGTGGATGCCGGGTTAAGCGGCGTTAAGGTTTCCATGGCGCCGGTCAAGGGAATGCTCAAGGGCAGTATCGCCATGGGCAAGCTTGACCATAAAGCCGCTGAGCCCAAACGCCTTTATGCCACGGAGGCACTGGCCCTCAGTCAGGCCCAGCACCTGCGGTTGACACTGCCGCTGGATGCGGCCATCAGCGCCGGAGCCCCCATTCGTTATCAGGGAACCCAGGTAGGAGAAGTGACCCACGTCACCCTGGATAAGGATTTACGGCAACTCTCAGCCAATGCTTACCTGTACGGGCAATATGCTGCCCCCTTGATGAAACAAGACAGCCATTATCAACTACAAAAACCGCAAATTTCCCTAAAAGGCATTGAGCACCCGGAAGCCCTGCTCAGCGGCGCCTTTATTGCGGTAATGCCGGGCGTGGACGGCCCAAAAACGACCGAGTTTCAAGTGGTCAGCAACCGGGACGACTATCAGGGCACAGCAGCGCTGACGCTGCAACTGCGCCGCCCCGATTTGGGTTCAATCAAGCGGGGAACGGGGATTTTCTTTCGCGGCGTGCAAGTTGGTGCCATCCTCGATTACCACCTGACCGACAATGGCGATGGGGTGTTGTTACAGGCAGGCATTGCCGCCCGTTACCGCCATTTAATCAACAGCAGCAGCCGCTTTTATGATCTGTCCGGCATCAAGGTGGACATTGGGCTGTTCTCCGGCGCCCAGATTAATGCCGGTTCACTGGAAACCATTCTGGCCGGCGGCATTGGGGTGGTCACCGAGCTGGATAACCAACAAGCGGCAATTCCCGATGAAACCAAGGTGTTCCCGGTTTTTGCACAGCCGGAAAAAGCGTGGCAGCAATGGCAGCCGCAGCTTACTGACATGCGGGCAACAGACTGACAGCGGCACCTGCAATGGCATATGCCGTCAAGCCTGACTGGGTCACCATGGTGCCGGGGCGGATAACCACCCCGGCCTAGCCATAAAACCAGTAACATACCCCAATGGCACTTAACATGCCGGCCACGTCGGCAAACAAACCGCAAGCCAGAGCATGTCGGCCATAGCGGATGCCCACAGAGCCGAAATATACCGCCAGCACATAAAACGTGGTTTCGGTGCTACCCTGAAAAATCGCTGCCAAACGCCCGGCAAATGAATCCACGCCATAATGCGCCATGGTTTCCAGCATCATTGCCCTGGCACCCGAACCACTGAACGGTTTCATCAAGGCGGTGGGCAGTGCATCCACAAAGCGGCTATCAAACCCAAAGGCTTGTACCAGTGTCGCAATCCCCTGCAGTAAATAATCCAGGGCGCCAGATGCCCGTAGCAAGCCAATGGCCAACAACATGGCCAACAAATAGGGAATGAGCCTGATGGCCTGCTCAAACCCGGCTTTGGCCCCCTCGATGAATTCATCATACACCGCCACCTTGCGCACACTGGCCACCAGGACAAACAGCAAGACCAACGTGAGCAGCACGCCATTGCCTACCAGCGCCGAAACCGAGCCGATGGCATCAGCACTTTGCTGCAGCAACGTGGCCACCACAGCGGTGATCCCGCCAAGAATCACCAGTCCGTAGGCGGCTACGGTCACATTCCAGAGAGGCAATCGCTGCACCAGCGACACCACCAGCAATCCCGCCAGCGTAGAGCCCAAAGTGGCCAGCAAAATGGGCAAAAACACTTCTGCCGGCGCGGCAGCCCCCTGCTGCGCCCGGTATAAGAACACCGTCACCGGCACCAGGGTCACCGATGAGGTATTGAGCACCAAGAACAGGATTTGTGCATTACTGGCAACCTCCTTGTTGGGATTGAGTGACTGCAGATCCTGCATCGCTTTGAGCCCCAACGGGGTTGCAGCATTATCCAGCCCCAGCATGTTGGCAGTCAGGTTCATGGTCACGCTGCCAAAGGCCGGATGCCCCTTGGGGACTTCCGGCATCAGTTTTCGCAGCAATGGCTCCACCAGCCAGGCCATGGCAGCCACAACCCCGGCTTTTTCGCCCACACGCATCAATCCCAGCCACAGCGTCAACACGCCAATCAACCCCAGGGCTATTTTTGCGGCCAAGGTGGCGCTGTCAAACATCGCTGCCACCGCCGCATTAATCACCTCGGTGTGACCTGTAAGACATTGCAGCACAATGGCTAACAGCGACACCGCAAAAAACAGGCTCCAAACCCGATTCAGCACCAAAACCTCCCCGAACATTCCCACATTGCGTGTTATAATCCCGCGAAAAAATACGCGTGTTTTTTAGTTTTATGGTTCAATTAAATCAGAATTTTATCAACAGTATTACCCAAGAGTTACCCCCGCAGCTTTCCATGGATGATTTTATTGCGATTTGTGCAAAACCCTTGCGCCCTTCTTTGCGGGTGAACACCCTGAAAATTGACCGGGACAGTTTCCTGGCCCGCATGCAGGCAAAGGGCTGGCAATTTGAACAAATCCCCTGGTGCCCCGATGGCTTCTGGTACATCGCCCCTGATAACGTGCAGCCGGGCAACACCCTGGAGCATCTGCAAGGGCTGTTTTATATCCAGGAAGCCAGCTCCATGCTGCCGCCCATGGCCCTACTGTACGATACCCTGATGGACACAGTGCTGGACATGGCGTCCGCCCCCGGTTCAAAAACCACCCAGATTGCCGCCATGATGCAAAATCGCGGCACCCTTGTTGCCAATGAATACTCCGCAAGCCGCATTAAAGCACTGCATTCCAATCTGTTGCGCATGGGCGTGAGCAATACCGCAATGGCGTTGTATGACGCCAGGATCTTTGGCGATGCCATGCATGAAACCTTTGATGCCATTTTGCTTGATGCCCCCTGCAGCGGCGAGGGTACGGTGCGCAAGGATCCGCTGGCACTGAAAAACTGGGAGGCTGCTGAAGTGGCCGCCATTGCCGCCACCCAGCGAGATTTGATTGAATCCGCATTTTTGGCATTGAAGCCCGGCGGGGTCATGGTGTACTCCACCTGCACCCTGAACAAAACCGAAAATCACGGGGTATGCCAACACCTGCAGCAAACCTTTGGGGATGCCGTTGCTTTTGAATCACTGGAACATCTCTTTCAGGATGCTCATAAAACGGTGACGCCTGAAGGTTTCTTGCACATCTGGCCGCAGGTATACGACAGCGAAGGCTTTTTTGTGGCCAGGATCCGTAAAACCGCCTCTGTTGCCGCCCGAGGCACACCGCCAGCGCCCATTCCAAATTTTCCATTTCAGCCCGCCTCCCATAAGCAACACCAGTTATTAATGGACACCCTGGAAAGCACCCTGGGGATAACCATAGACAAAGCCAGGTTGTGGGCACGCAATGAAGAGTTATGGTGGTTTCCGCAAGACTTTGCCTCGCTGATTGGCAAAATACGCTTTCAGCGCATTGGGGTAAAGATTGCCACCGTGGAAAAACATGGCATTAAACTGCAACATGAAGCGGTGATCGCCATGGGCGTTAACCGGGAACACGCCATTGACGTGAATGATGAGGAAGCGGCGCACTACATGATGGGACGGGATATTCCCCTCATGGCGCCCACCAAGGCCCAAGGTGAACGGGTTATCACGTGGCAACAGCAAGTGTTGGGGCTGGCCAAACATCTGGGTAACCGCCTTAAAAACCAGTTACCCCGAAATCTGGTGCGGGATAATATCAGTGGCATGGAGTAACCGGCCACATCCATTTATTACGTTTGGTTATATTATATTCAAAAATAGACTAACGATACCCCAGCATTCCACTGTGGCTTTAATCGGCTAGGCTAGAATTTAACCAGAGACAGCAATCCTATCGTATCTCAACTTAAGCGCACGGCTCTTTAATGAGCCATTCCCCTGTGCCCAAAACAATCGGAATGGTTTTGGGCCTTTTTTTGCCTGTTATTCCCGTCCGGCCAATACCGCAGCGCCATCAAACAACCGGAAAAAATTATCGGTGGTGTATGCGGCAAGCTCTTCCAGTGTGTCGCCACGCAAATCTGCCACAAACTGGGCAACATCCCGCACAAACGCCGGTTGGTTTTCCTTGCCCCGATGGGGAATGGGCGCAAGGTAAGGTGAATCCGTCTCCACCAATAACCGCTCTTTGGGAATATGCTTAATCACCTGGCGCAGGGCATCGGCATTACGAAACGTCACAATGCCGGAAACGGAAATGTAAAAGCCCATCTCCATGGCGGCTTCCGCCATCTCCAGCGATTCGGTGAAACAGTGCAACACCCCGCCACATTTGTCGGCATGGCCGTTGCGCAAAATGTCCAGGGTATCGGCACGGGCATCCCGAGTATGGATAATCAAGGGCTTGCCCACGTCGGTGGCCACCGCCACTTGCTGCTCAAAACACTGCTGCTGGGCGGTTTTGGTTTCTGGCGCATAAAAATAATCCAGCCCGGTTTCACCTATGGCCACAACCCGGGGGTCGGCGGCCTGCCGGGTTAACGCATCAATGGATAATCCGGCTTCCACATCCAGCGGATGCACCCCTGCGGACAGAAACACTTGAGGGTAAGCGGCCATTTTTTCGCGCATGGCGGCAAAATCCTGGAGTCTGACGTTGACACACAAGAACCAATCCACCCCACGGGTTTTGGCAGCTGCAATGATTTGTTCGAGAGAGTCTTGATCTGGTGCGGCTTTTAGCCGATCAAGATGACAATGGGAATCTACTAACACGACGTGTCCCCGGAGACGTTCAGCAAAGGGGGCTAAGAATATCCCGCTACATGGTGCAGGTCAAATCACCCGAGGCCAGCTCACGGGATAACAGGTTTTCAATCCGTTGCTTGTGCTCCTGCGCCTCTGACATGATTTTCACCCCCACACCAGCAGGACGGCCACCGGAGGCACCCAACGGGTTTATCCACACCACAACCCCCAAAAACTCGTTAATGCCGGTGCTGCCGGGCAGCCGGTAGCCAATGCGCATCTCCTGCCCCAAAAAATGGCTTTCGGTGGTTGTCACAAACAGCCCTGCCGGGTGGATAAAGGGCATATAGGCACGGTACAACTGATGCAAGGTGTCGAAATTTACAATAAGATCAACCATAAGGTACTTTTATCTTGTGATTCTCTTGTATTCTAAGACATAACGCTGGAACAGTGCCAGGTAATTGACATTGGCCATTAACATCAGTTGCCGGTTATCCCGCATGACACTGGTAGCCAATTCCGTTAACCGCAATTGTTGCAGCGGGTCTAAGCTAGCCGATTGCAACTGCTCCATTAACACCTGGTACAACAGTTTGAGCAAATCAAACAACTGCTCCGCTTTCGGATGACTCAGTTTCTGACTCAGATGCCCTTTCGTTAAACTGTCCTGCCAGGCGGCCTTCAGTTTTTTCAGCTCTTCAAAATAACCGTCTTCTATGTATTGTGCCAGTTTGAGTGCACCGCCAGCCACGGGTAAACACCACGCCACGGGTTCATTCAATTGGGGATGGCGCTGCCTTAGCCAGAGGTGTAACTGTTCAGGAGAGGGACGCCTAACCTTAATCTGCTGACAGCGACTGACAATGGTGGCCAACAAGCCGCCGGGATGATCACTTTGCAGCAACAACAAGGTGGCCGCCCCCGGCTCTTCCAGGGTTTTCAATAACGCATTGGCCGCTGCCGTATTCATCCGTTCACACTGCAACACCAGGGCAATCCGGTAACCGCCCTGCTGAGGGGTGGTACTTAATGCCTCGCACAAGTGGCGAACCTGCTCAACCTTTATCTGGCTACCGTCTGCCTGTAACTGGTAAAAATCCGGATGGGTGGCAGCCGCAAACAGCTGGCAGCTTTTGCAGTGGCCACAGGCGCCACTTGCCGTAGGATGGGCACATAACAGCTGCTGCGCCATAAACCTTGCCAGCAATACCCCACCATCGGCTTCAGGTAACGGCAATAACAAAGCATGGGGTAAGTTCCCCTGTTGGCGTTGCTGTATAAACTGCTGTTTGGCAGCTTGCAGCCATGGCAATTCTTCCGGCATTAACAGCTCCCCAACCGTTGCGCCAGTGTATGACGAATATCCCGATGCACCTGTGCCAATGGCTGATTGGCATCGATCACCACAATGGTGTCATCGGCGGCGGCCAGTGACAGGTAAGTGGCTCTGGCACGTTCAAAAAATGTCAGCGCTTGCTGCTCGATTCTATCCAGTGCGCCCCGGCTGGCGGCTCTGGCCATGCCCACGGCTGGCGGAATATCCAGATATAACGTCAGGTGGGGTTTAAACTCTCCCAGCGTTGCACGGCTGATGGTCTGAACCAACGGCATCAACCCCCGGCCGCCCCCCTGATACGCCAAAGACGACAGATTGTGCCTGTCTCCCAACACCCATTCGCCCCGAAGCAGCGCCGGTTTAATCACATTGTTCACCAATTGTGCCCGGGCTGCATACATCAGCAAACATTCAGCCTCATCACACAGGGGATCTGTGGCATCAACGGTTTTTACCAGGGTACGGATTTTTTCTGCCAGCGGCGTGCCCCCCGGCTCTCGCGTGCAAACCGGCATGTTGCCTGTCAGTTGTTGCAGGAATGACTGCACCAGGGCAACCGCGCTGGATTTACCCGCGCCTTCCAGGCCTTCGATGACAATGAATTTTCCGGTGGATGCTTGCATGACCTGCATTATTTTTTTCTCTGATAGCGGTTTACCGCCCGATTATGCTCTGCCAAGGTGTTGGAAAACACATGGGAGCCATCGTTGCGGGAAACAAAATAAAGATACTTTACCTGCGCCGGATGTGCCGCTGCCAATAATGCTTCACGACCCGGCGCAGCAATGGGAGTGGGCGGTAATCCGGCAATGCGGTAGGTGTTAAACGGCGTGGTGGTTAATAAATCCTTGCGTGTCAGGTTGCCGGTAAAATCGTCACCCATGCCATAGATCACCGTAGGATCGGTTTGCAAACGCATCCCTTTGCGAAGCCTGTTGACAAATACCGCCGCAATCAGTTGCCGCTCTTCCGGTTTCGCGGTTTCTTTCTCGATGATGGATGCCAGGGTCAACAACGCATAGGCGCTGTCCAGGGGCAAATCCGCTGCCCGCGCCTGCCACACCTGTTGCAACTCCTGCTGCATTTTGCGGTAGCTTTGCTCAAGGATGGTGGATAATGCCGTCCCTGCCCGATATTGGTAAGTATCGGGGAAAAATTTGCCCTCTGGTGCAGCAGACAAGTCACCTTGTTGCTGCAGCACCTGCAAAAACGGCTGTGTGGTGTGCGTTAAATGGGGCAATTGCTGCAGATAACGGCGCCACTCGTTAATGGTTTTGCCTTCCACCAATGTGAGGGAAAAGCGTTTTTCATCCCCGGTCACCAGTTTTTGCAGCAAGGATACCGGCGTGTCACCTGGTGTGATTTCGTAAACCCCGGAGCGAATGGCAGTGAGTGACGGCTGCAGTTTTCCAAGCAGCTTCCAATGCCAGTCATACTGCAGCAACCCTTGCTGCTGCAGCGCCCTCCCCAGATGATGGAAAGAGGTGCCAGGCGCCACCTGAAATTCCTGTGGGGCATCCAGTGCCAGCGGCGTCTTACTGAACTGTTGTAATTGCTGATAACCCCATAGCCCCAGTGCCGACAACAGGGTCAGCAAAGCAAGCAAGGTGGCGGCGGTGAACAGTAGCCATTTTTTCATCATTGAATGGTGAGGTATTCTTGTAATTGCTGGCGTTGTGGCCATACATCATAATCGCGGCCGTCCACGCCAACAACATCCACGGTGCCCAGCAGGCTGTTACTGATAAAAAGGTGCGATGCCCGCTGCATGACATCGCCAGTGACCTGACCTACTTGCACATCCATGCCCATGGCGAGCAATGCCATGATCACCTGCTGGCGCATCACCCCGGAAACCCCGGCATAATTCATTGCCGGCGTTATCACCCGCAATGTGTTATCCGGCTGGGCACAAAGCAAAAACACATTGGCCATGGATGACTCAATCAGCAGCTCGCGGGTATCAAACACCAGCCAATCATCTGCCCCTTCAGGCAAGGGATGGGATTTAATCAACACCTGCTCCAGCCGGTTAAGGTGTTTCATGCCCGCCAACAAAGGCTGCCTTGCCAAACGCACGGAGGAGGTTTGCAAACGAATGCCCTGCTGTTGCCAATGCTGATAATGGGCCGGCAACGGGCTGACGCTCACCACTTCTGTCATCGATGGGGTTTGGGGCGGCGCATAACCTCGCCCGCCCACACCACGGCTTAGCTGCAGTTTCACGCAATGGCGGGGATGCTGCGCACTGATACGAGCCAGTAAGGCTTGCAGCGAGTCAGACGGCTGCCAAGGGAAACCCAGCCTGGCCGCACCGTCTTGCAACCGCTGCAAATGCACGGTCAAAAACTGCAAATGCCCCGCGCCATCACTTGCCATGGTAGCAAACAGGCCGTCACCATAGGTGAAGGCCCGCTCAAAAACGCTTATTTTGTCAGTTGCCTGACCATTAACCCAAACGGCAGTCATGGTGACGGCTCAGTCCTGGCTAATGCGGCTGGCAACGGCATCTTGCTGGTCTTTGTATTTGGCATTCTTACGGGCGTTATATGGCTTAGCTACCGGATGGTTGAGCTTGTCAAAGTTCAAAGCGCCAATGGTCATCAATGGCCGCAGTGCCAAGGGCAACTTGCCACTGTTGTAAAACTCCAGCACGATTTTCCCCTTCCAGCCCGGATCAATGCGATGAGCGGTGACATGCACCATCAACCCAAGACGGGCTAGAGAGGAGCGGCCATCGAGCCAGCCCACCACATCTGCCGGCAATTGCACGCTTTCATATGTTACCGCCAGCGCCAGCTCGCCGGGATGCAGGAAAAACGCCTGTCCATCGGCAATGTCAATCTGATCGCTCATGACGTTATCCAGCGCCGCCTGGACTTCCGCCTTTGGCCCTGACAGGTCAATGTAAGGCGCGGTGTGATCTTTAAACACCCGGAATTGATGCCCCAACCTCACATCCACACTCACGCCGGTGATGGCATCACTGGCTGGTCTTGGGTCTATCACGATATGGCCTTCATCAAGGCTCTGTTCAATTTCGATGTCCGTTAATCTCATTAAGCCCGCTCCCGGTCACTTACCTAGATAACAAATGCTGAATACGCGTTTTCAGGATATCCGTGGCAATGCGGTTTTTCCCGCCCCGCGGCACAATGATATCCGCATATTGTTTAGAGGGTTCAATAAACTGCAGATACATGGGGCGCACCGTATTGTGGTACTGGGTCAGTACCGATTCCATGGTACGTCCACGCTCTTCCACATCTCGCCTGAGGCGGCGAATAAGGCATACATCCAGCGGCGTGTCCATAAACACGCTGGCATCCATCAATCCCCGTAAGGTTGGATCTGTCAGCAACAATATGCCTTCGAGAATTATCACCTTTTTGGGCGTCATCAGCTGGGACTCCCCAGTACGGGTATGCTCCACATAGCTGTAACAGGGGATCTCTGCTGGCTCACCATTCTTGAGTTGTTGCAGATGGCGGGCCAACAACTCATGATCCAGCGCCTTGGGATGGTCGTAGTTGGTCAACACCCGCTGTTCCATGGGCAAATGGCTTTGATCCCGGTAATAGCTGTCTTCGCTAATCACCCCGATCTCATTGGTGCCCAAGTCTCGGCACAACTCTTCATAGATGGTTCTGGCAATCAGGCTTTTGCCGGAGGCCGAAGCCCCGGCAATGCCGATTATCACGCTGTGGGTAGTGCTCATTCCGCTTTATTCATCCTCAGAAATCGCAATGGCCACACTGCCCTGTTGCTGTTGCAACGCCAGCTCGGCAGACACTTTACGGGCGATGTCCCGATAAATGGCGGCAACTTCCCCGTCAACATCAGCCACCACGGTAGGCGTACCGTTATCCATGTTTTCCCGGATACTGCCGTTTAACGGCAAGGCGCCCAACAATGGCACATGATAGCGTTCAGCAATGCGTGAGCCCCCTTCACTACCAAACGGGAACTCCTTGTGACCGCATTCTGGGCAAAGGTAGAAACTCATGTTTTCCACTACCCCAAGCACCGGAATATTGACTTTTTCAAACATGGAGATGCCCTTTTGAGCATCCGCCAGGGCAATATCCTGTGGCGTGGTGACAATGACCGCACCGCTTACCGGAACTTTCTGGGACAATGTCAGCTGGATGTCGCCGGTGCCTGGTGGCAAATCAATCACCAAGAAATCCAGCTCTTCCCACATGGAGTCATTCACCAACTGCAGCAAGGCGCCAGCGGCCATGGGGCCACGCCATACGGCGGCCTGGTCATCGGTGAGCAAAAAGCCGATACTCTGGGCACTAATGCCATGGGCATTGGCACACGTCATATGTTTACCGTCTGGAGACTGCGGGCGAAATTCAGTCACGCCCAGCATCATGGGGATGGACGGGCCATAGATGTCCGCATCCAGAATACCCACGCGTGCGCCTTCAGAGGCCAGTGCCAGCGCCAGGTTAACGGAGGTGGTGGACTTACCCACACCGCCTTTGCCAGATGCCACGGCAATGACTTGCTTGACGTTGGGGATGGGGGCAATGCTGCTGGTGGCGGAATAGGCTTCCACCTTGAAATCCATCTCTGCTTCGACTTCATCAATGCCTGCGATTTTGGCAAGCTCCTGAGTCAATGCCATGACGGTGTCACGATATTGGGTTTCACACGGATAGGGATAAACCAGTCCCAATTGTAACTGAGTACCGTTCAGAGCCAGTTTTTTCACACAACCGGCATCCACCAGACCCTGCTTTAAATAGGGGTCTTGATGGGCATTCAGTGTCGCAAGTACTGGACCGAGAAGTTCGTCGCTAAGACGATAATCCTGAGATTCAGAAGACAAAATATAAGTCCCTTCAGAAAAAGTTGACCAAGTGTACCAGATATTATCTGCATATTTGGAACAGATTTAATTCATCCAGCTCACACCATGATGAAAAAAGCTGAGGGATCGGTTAGTATCTAGGCCATTATTTTTAGGGCCTTTAAAGCAGATCGAAAACAAGATGTCAGATTCCAAACGCAAGATCCTCGTTACCAGTGCATTACCTTATGCCAACGGCTCCATTCACCTCGGCCACATGCTGGAACATATCCAGACCGATATCTGGGCCCGCTTTCAAAAATTGCGCGGGCACGAATGTTATTACATCTGTGCCGACGACGCCCACGGCACCCCCATTATGCTCAAGGCCCAGCAGATGGGCGTAACACCGGAGCAGATGATTGCCCAGGTCAGTGAAGAGCACCAGGCCGACTTTGCCGGCTTCAATATCGGCTACGATAATTACCACAGCACTCACAGCCCGGAAAACCACGAGATTGCCACGGCCATCTATCTCAAATTACGCGAAAACGGCTTCATCAAGCAACGCACCATCAGCCAGCTGTACGACCCGGAAAAACAGATGTTCCTGCCGGACCGTTTTGTCAAGGGCACCTGCCCCAAATGCAAGGCGGAAGATCAGTACGGCGATAACTGCGACAGCTGTGGCGCCACCTACAGCCCCACCGAGCTTATCAATCCGCGCTCTGCCGTATCGGGTGCCACGCCGGTATTGAAAGAGTCTGAGCATTTCTTCTTCGATCTGCCCGCCTTTGAGCAGATGCTGAAAACCTGGACCCGCTCCGGCTCATTGCAAACCGAAATTGCCAACAAGCTCAATGAATGGTTCGAGCAAGGGCTGCAGCAGTGGGACATCAGCCGCGATGCCCCTTATTTCGGTTTTGAAATTCCTGATGCCCCGGGCAAGTATTTTTATGTCTGGCTGGATGCGCCTATCGGCTACATGGGGTCTTTCAAGAATCTTTGTGCCAAACGGCCTGAACTTGACTTCAACGAGTTCTGGGACAAGGATTCCACCGCTGAGGTGTACCACTTCATCGGCAAGGACATTGTGTACTTCCACAGCCTGTTCTGGCCTGCCATGCTTTATGGCAGCGGTCATCGCCAACCCAACAGCGTATTCACCCACGGCTATGTGACGGTCAACGGTGCCAAGATGTCCAAATCCAAGGGGACATTCATCAAGGCTCGTACCTATCTGGAGCATCTGGATCCGGAATACCTGCGCTATTACTACGCAGCCAAGCTGTCCAACGGCATTGATGATCTGGACTTGAATCTGGAAGATTTCATCAGCCGCGTCAATTCAGACCTCGTGGGTAAACTGGTGAACCTGGCCAGCCGCACCGCCGGATTTATTACCAAGCGTTTTGACGGCAAACTGGCCAAGGTGGAAGATACCCGCCTGACCGACGGTTTTGTGGCCAAAGCCGAACAGATTGCTGCTCTGTTTGAAAACCGCGAATACAGCAAGGCCATTCGCGAAATCATGGCCATGGCCGACAGTGCCAACGCCTATGTGGCTGATGCGGCCCCCTGGCAACTGGTGAAAAATGAAGCCACGCTGGCACAGGCTCACGAAGCCTGCTCCAATGCCATCAACATGTTCCGCATTCTGGTGACTTACTTAAAACCGGTGCTGCCACGGCTGGCACAGGATGTGGAAGCCTTCCTTGGCTTGACCCTCACCTGGAATGACCTGGCACTGGATATGGCCGGTCGCAGCATTAACCCCTTCAAGCCCATGATGCAACGGGTGGAGCTGGACAAAGTCAACGCCATGGTAGAAGCCTCCAAGGAGAACCTGCAGGCAGCCGCCAAGGCGCCCTCAGCCCTTGATGACGACCCCATCAGCCCGGAAATCACCTTTGACGATTTTGCCAAAGTGGATTTGCGCATTGCCTTGATTAAGCATGCAGAGCTGGTACCGGAAGCCAATAAACTGCTGAAACTGCAACTGGACATTGGCGGTGAAACCCGCCAGGTGTTTGCCGGCATCAAATCGGCCTACAATCCGGAAGACCTGATTGGCAAACACACGGTGATGGTGGCCAATCTGGCGCCGCGCAAAATGCGCTTTGGCATGTCAGAAGGGATGGTGTTGGCCGCAGGCCCCGGCGGTAAGGATCTGTGGATTTTGGAGCCTCACACCGGCGCTCAGCCCGGCATGCGGGTGAAATAAGCCCCATATAAAGACAAAGGCCGCAATTGCGGCCTTTTTTGTCACTGTGGTGCCATCACACCGGATTGCTGATATCAATGAAGCGGTGCTCAAGCCCAAACTGTTGTGCCAGATGCTGGCCCAGTGCTTGAATGCCGTACAACTCTGTTGCATGGTGCCCTGCCGCGTAATAATGAATATCTTGTTCAGCGGCGCTATGGAAAGTGCGTTCAGACACTTCACCACTGATAAAGGCATCAACGCCCAGTGCTGTCGCTTGATCAATGTAATCCTGCGCGCCGCCCGTACACCAGGCAACGGTGGCGATTTGCGATTTTGCCGCCGGCAAGTGCAACGGCTCGCGCCCTAACCTTGCGCCTATCCAGTTGGCAAAGGCTTCGGGAGACATCGCTTCGGCCAAACGGCCATGCCACAACAACTCCTGCGGGGTATCCGTCACGGGCCGGGCATCCACCAGTCCCAACTGCCGAGCCAGCATAACGTTATTGCCGATTTGCGGATGGGCATCCAACGGCAAATGGTAACCCAACAAATTGATATCATGGGCCAGCAGCGCCTTGATGCGCCGCTGTTTCATGCCCACTATCACCTGGGGCTCGTTTTTCCAGAAAAAGCCGTGATGCACCAAAATGGCGTCCGCGTGCCATGCCACCGCCGCATCAATTAACGGCTGACAGGCCGTCACGCCGGTCACTATCCGCCGGATCTCAGCGCGCCCTTCCACTTGCAGGCCATTGGGGGCGTAATCGCGAAATTTATCCACTTGTAAAAACGACTGCAAATACTGCTGTAATTCGATGCTTTGCATGTTTTCATCCCAATATGACTGAAAGGCACTCATGATAACACAAAGCTGGCTATCCACCGGTCTTATAAGTCATTATCAATCTCATTTAAATTGTAAAAAACGCAATGTTTCCAGCAAGTTCTGACACAAAATTGGACATTTACAAAACATACCCGATAAAATTCGCAAATAATGACTAAAGTTCACTACATAAAATAACGGATTGATGTTATGACCCTGACCAAAGAAGATGTTATCAGCCGCCTGCAAACCCGCCTTAGCCACCAAGAAGGCCGAGATGTCGCCATTGAGCAAAATGGCAGCTGGTACAAAATTGATGGCGGTAAATCCGTTCGCTTCAGCGAGCTGGAACAGATGCTGGCAACCCTGACCGACACCACACCTGCGCCACAGGCCACGGCCCCAGTAACAACCACAACTACAGGCAGCGGCAAAATGCCCAAAGACAGCTGGCGTAAAAAACTGGCTGCGCAGCCACGCAATCAATTGCCCCGGGGGTTTTAATCCGGTAGCACCAGTATCGACAAAGGCGCATTGATTGCGCCTTTGTTGTCTTCATTACATGGCCTTGTCAACCCGAACTCCGCCTTGCAGGTACACCACCCGCACCTCATCGCCCACATTGAACACCATGTTGGGATCCTTGTCCTGAATAATCATCACCCGGGTTTGATCTTCCTGACGAACCATCATCTCCACCAAATAACTCTGGCGATAATAACTGTCACTGCCCTGGTTGTTTCCCACGCCGGCGCCCACAATCGCCCCCAGTACCGTGGCCACATCCCGCCCATGGCCACTGCCGAACTGATGCCCCACAATGCCACCCAGCAACGCCCCGCCAAAGGTACGCCAACCATTGTGTTTATCTTCCACCAGTTGCTGCCGGGTGATATTGCGCACCGATTCCACTTGACCATACAGCACTTTTTGAACCGGCACCGCTTGGTTACGCTCGTAACCTGCCTGTACCGGCACAGATAAAACGACTGACAACACAAATACCTTGAATAATGTTTTCCACATGGTCGGATTTCCGCTAATTTAGTAGGTACGCCCGTTAGTTAATGATACGCAATCGTGAACTCGCTGTCCTTTATTAATCATACGCTGGATCCCTTTCCTTCTCCTGAATCAGCGCTGAAGGATCCCAATGGATTGCTGGCCGTGGGGGGCGATTTACACCCCCGTCGATTACTGCAAGCCTACTATGAAGGCATTTTCCCCTGGTTCAATCAGCATGACCCCATTTTATGGTGGTCGCCCGATCCCCGGGCCGTGTTTATGCCGGGAAGTGTCAATATTGCCCGCAGCCTGCGAAAATATTTAAAGAAACAGCGCTGGCGCATCACGGTAAACCATGCATTTGCCGATGTGATGGCGGGGTGTGCCATGCCAAGAGCCGGCCAGGACGGCACCTGGATTACCAGTGAAATCCGCCTGGCATACCAGCAACTGCATCACATGGGACGGGCCCATTCTTTTGAAGTCTGGCAAGGTGAGCGCCTGATTGGCGGTTTGTATGGCCTGAATGTAGGCCAGGTATTTTGTGGCGAGTCGATGTTCCATCGCGAAACCAATGCCTCAAAAGCCGCCTTCATAGCCTTGCATCAATATGCCTTGGCCAAGGGCTATAAATTGATTGATGCCCAAATCATGAATCCGCACCTGTTGTCACTTGGTGCCAAGGCCATTGAACGTAAGCAGTTTCTGGCCTTGTTGTACCGTTATCGGGACGGCGACGTGCAACCGGATAGCTGGTTGGCCAAAGAGGTAACCCTTGAACTCTGACCCCCAAACCGTAGCCGTGGGTATCACCCCCCTGTTCAATTGCAGCTACTTTGATGATCGGCAGGAGCAGTTGTTGGTGATCCAGCAAGAGCTGTTACAGCTGCCCTTGTATGAACGCCTGCTGGCGCTGGGTTTTCGCCGCAGTGGTGAAGCCGTCTACCGCCCACGTTGCCCTGGCTGCGATGCCTGTCAGTCGTTAAGGCTTCCCCTCGGTGAGTTTCACCTGTCAAAACGCCAGAAGCGCACCTTGGCCCATAACCGGGATTTGGATATCCGGGTAACCGATCAGTACCGGGAAGAGCATTACCGCCTTTATGAACATTACATTTGCGCCCGTCATCAGGATGGCAGCATGTATCCCCCAAGCCTGGAGCAATACCGGCATTTTCTGCAGTGCCAGTGGTTGGCGCCACACTTCATTGAGCTTCATCTCGGGCAAAAACTTGTGGGGGTTGCAGTAACGGATGTGCTGCCAAACAGCCTGTCGGCGGTATACAGCTACTTTGATCCGGCGCTGGAAAAACGCTCACTTGGGGCCATGATGATCCTGACCCAATGCCGCTTGGGGCAAGACTGGGGAAAACACTACCTTTATATGGGATATCAAATAGATAACCACCCAAAAATGGGATACAAACGCCTGTACCGACCCTATGAGATCCTGACGGAGCAGGGATGGCTCAAAAGTGATTGTTCTCACTGTAACCCTTTACACTCCCGGTAATTTGCGGCATGATACGGCGGTTTTTTATCTACCAGGCTAACAGGACAATTTATTAATGGCGAAAGAAGACAGTATTGAGATGCAAGGAACCATTCTGGAAACCTTGCCAAATACAATGTTCCGGGTGGAGTTGGAAAATGGTCATGTAGTGACTGCCCATATCTCCGGTAAAATGCGTAAAAACTACATCCGAATTCTGACCGGCGACAAAGTGACCGTTCAATTAACTCCATACGATTTGAGCAAAGGCCGCATCGTATTCCGCGCACGCTAATCATCTTCTTCATCGACAACCTGGCACTGTAGTTTCTACACGTGTTATCAGCAGGTATTATCCTGCGATTGCCTGATGTACCGGAATTCCGGCCAAAAAAATGGCTGCCACTGGCAGCCATTTGCGTTTGCGCAACGCTCAGGAAACTTTTTCAGGGGTCGCTATCTCAATGGCCAGCTCGCCATCCTTGACATCCACCCTGGCGATACCGCCGGACTCCAGCTGACCAAAGAGGATTTCATCGGCCAACGGACGTTTGAGCAGATCTTTGACCACCCGCGCCATCGGACGGGCACCCATGGATTTGTCGTAACCTTTCTCGGCCAGCAGCGTTCTGGCTTCATCACTGACTTCCAGGGTCACGCCTTTTTGATCCAACTGCGCCTGCAGTTCCACCAGGAATTTATCCACCACTTTGGCAATGATGGTCATATCCAGGCTGTTAAACCAGATAATGGCATCCAGCCGGTTACGAAATTCCGGTGAGAAAATCCGGTTGATTTCGCTCATTGCATCAGAGCTGTGATCCTGTTGTTTGAAGCCAATGGATTTACGCACGGTTTCCTGCACACCCGCATTAGTGGTCATCACCAAGGTGACGTGACGGAAGCTGGCCTTGCGGCCGTTGTTGTCTGTCAGCGTGCCGTGATCCATCACCTGCAATAACAGGTTATAAATATCCGGATGGGCCTTTTCAATCTCATCAAGCAGTACCACACAGTGAGGGTTTTTAATCACTGCATCCGTTAGCAAGCCGCCCTGATCAAAACCGACATAGCCCGGAGGCGCGCCAATCAAGCGCGATACGGTGTGACTTTCCATGTACTCGGACATGTCAAAACGCACAAGCTGCAATCCTAGGCATTGGGCCAACTGGTTGGTCACCTCGGTTTTGCCCACCCCGGTAGGCCCGGCAAACAGGAAACTGCCCACGGGACGATTTTCGTTACCCAAGCCGCTGCGGGCCAAACGGATGGAGGCACTGAGGGTTTCAATGGCCTTATCCTGGCCAAACACCACCATTTTAAGGTTACGCTCCAGGTTTCTGAGCATGTCCTTTTCAGTGGAGGAGACGGATTTTTCCGGAATGCGGGCCATTTTGGCAATCACCGCTTCAATTTCCGATTCACCAATGGTTTTTTTCCGGCGGCTCTGGGGCATCATCGCCATATGGGCCCCGGCTTCGTCTATCACGTCAATGGCTTTATCCGGCAAGTGACGGTCGTTGATGTGCCGGTCTGAAAGCTGGGCGGCACTTGCCAGCGCCGCATGGGTATAACGCACGTTGTGGTGTTGCTCGTAGCGGGATTTAAGCCCTTCCAGAATTTTGGTGGTTTCTGCCACGCTGGGTTCCACAATGTCCACTTTCTGAAAACGCCGTGCCAACGCCCGGTCTTTTTCAAAAATGCTTTGGTATTCCTGGAAGGTGGTTGACCCCATGCAGCGCAAACTGCCGGATGACAACAGGGGCTTTAACAAGTTGGAGGCATCCATCACCCCACCGGAAGCCGCGCCAGCGCCGATAATGGTGTGGATTTCATCAATGAACAAAATGGCATTGTCATCTGCCGTCAGCTCCTTGAGTACCCCTTTAAAGCGTTTTTCAAAATCGCCGCGGTATTTGGTTCCGGCCAGCAAAGCGCCCATATCCAGCGAATACACCGTGGCATCCTTAATGATGTCGGGCACCGCGCTATTCACTATCCGATAAGCCAGCCCCTCGGCAATGGCGGTTTTACCCACCCCGGCTTCGCCCACCAGCAAGGGGTTGTTTTTACGGCGACGACACAAAATTTGAATGGAGCGTTCGATTTCATCATCCCGGCCAATTAACGGGTCGATTTTCCCCTGCTGGGCCAGTTCGTTCAAATTGCTGGAAAATTGCGCCAGCATGCTGCGCTCTTCTGCATTATCGCTTTGATCTTCAATATTTTCAGGTGCAGGCGCATTATCGGCTTCCTCGTTTTTGGCAAAGCCGTGGGACAGATAATTCACCACATCCAGACGGGTGACATCACAACGGCGCAGCAAATACACCGCCTGTGATTCCTGCTCACTGAAAATGGCCACCAGCACATTGGCACCGGTAACCTCGTTACGCCCGGAAGACTGCACATGAAACACGGCCCGCTGCAATACCCGCTGGAAGCCAAGTGTGGGCTGGGTTTCACGTTCATCGTCGGGATCGGTGATCATGGGCGTGGTTTGGTTGATGAAAGTGCTCACCTCTTCCCGCAGTTTTTCAATATTGGCACCACAAGCCAACAGGGCATCCCGTGCTGCGGGGTTGTCTATCAATGCCAATAATAAATGCTCAACCGTCATGTATTCATGCCGGGCATTTCTCGCTTGCTGAAAAGCCAAGTTCAAGGTCACTTCTAAGTCTTTGTTCAGCATACGCACCCCCTAACCACAGTGATAAGCTTATTTACGCTTTCTCTAAAGAACACAGTAACGGATGTTGGTTTTGCCTGGCAAATTGATTTACCTGAACCACTTTGGTTTCAGCAATACCAAACGGATACAGCCCGCATATTGCCTTGCCTTGATGGTGCACCATCAACATTAAATCTGTGGCCTCCTGTTCATTTTTACCAAAAAATAACTGTAAGACATTTACCACAAAATCCATTGGGGTGTAGTCATCATTATTCAAAATAACCTTGTACATCGGCGGAGGTTGCAGCTCCTGCTCAACACCGCTTTCCAACTGTTCTATCTGACCACTTCTACTCATATTCAATACTAGCCTCTGTCCGTTCCCCATACCAATTATCGGGTCAGCAGCCTGCCGGAAAATAAACTCGTTTCGGCTTTCACTATAACGCGCATCCCACAAAATTGTCTAAGCGGATTAAGGGATAGATAAGGGCAATCCCCCGTCCATTCAATCCTTGCACCCGCACAATTGCAGGGGTCATGCCTTATCGCTGAAAATTTCATCTGGTTCATGTTGATTTTTTGTTAACTTACTCTTGACTTCACTTACAACTGCTTACATCCTGTACAGCGAGTGGTAAATAACCAATACCTATTATTGGTTATTTAATGGGACGCTGACATAGATAGAAGGAAGTAGATGTATGGCAAATGGGACTGTGAAATGGTTCAACAACGCCAAAGGATTCGGGTTTATTTGCCCCGATGAAGGTGGTGAGGATGTTTTTGCACACTATTCAACCATAGATATGGACGGCTATCGTACATTGAAAGCTGGCCAACCCGTTGAATTTGAGGTTGAGAAAGGCCCAAAAGGCATGCATGCCTCGTCCATCTCTCCCATCAAGTAATCCGATAATGTTTTAAAGAAAAGGCGGGAGCAATCCCGCCTTTTACTTTTTCAGCCGCAAAGCTTCTCTATCATGCCTGCATGATGGCATTCAATGTGGCGCTTGGGCGCATGGCTGCCGCGGCCTGCTGTTGATCAGGACGATAATAGCCCCCCATATCCACAGCATTTCCCTGAACTTCATTCAACTCAGCCACAATCTGGGCTTCCTGTGCATTCAGTGCTGCTGCCAGCGGCGCGAAATGGTGCTGCAACTCGGCATCATCATGCTGCGTGGCCAAGGCATTGGCCCAGTATTGTGCCAGGAAGTAATGGCTGCCCCGGTTATCCAGCTCACCCACTTTGCGTGAGGGTGACTTGTTGTTGTCAAGAAACTCTCCAATGGCTTTATCCAGACAGTCGGCCAGCACCTGTGCCTTGCCGTTGCCGGTGATCTGGCTAAGGTGCTCAAGCGAAGCCCCCAGTGCCAAAAATTCGCCCAGTGAATCCCAACGCAGGTGGTTTTCGCCCAAAAATTGCTGTACGTGCTTGGGCGCACTGCCACCGGCACCGGTTTCAAACAAACCGCCGCCGTTCATCAGTGGCACAATGGAAAGCATCTTGGCACTGGTGCCCAATTCCAGGATCGGGAACAAGTCGGTCAGGTAATCACGCAACACATTGCCGGTAACGGAGATGGTGTCTTTCCCGGCTTTCATGCGAGTCAGTGACAAACGGGCTGCCGCGGTGGGCGACAGGATCTGGATATCAAGGCCACTGGTGTCTTCCTCAGCCAGATAGGTGTTCACCTTGGCAATCACCTGGGCGTCATGGGCCCGGTTTTCATCCAGCCAGAATACCGCTGGCGTATCCGACAAACGTGCGCGGCGCACGGCCAGTTTCACCCAGTCACGGATGGGCGCATCCTTGGCCTGGCACATGCGCCAGATATCACCCTGCTCCACTTCGTGCAGCATCAGCACATCGCCTGCACTGTTCAGGACTTTCACCACACCGGTGGCCGGGATTTCAAACGTCTTGTCGTGGCTGCCGTATTCCTCGGCTTTTTGCGCCATCAGGCCTACGTTAGGCACCGTGCCCATGGTGGCCGGGTCAAACGCCCCGTGTTCTTTACAGAAGTTGATGGCTTCTTCATAAACCCCGGCATAGCAGCGATCCGGGATCATGGCTTTAATGTCATGCAACTGGCCATCAGGGCCCCACATTTTACCGCCAGCGCGGATTGCCGCAGGCATGGAGGCATCAATAATCACATCGCTTGGCACGTGCAGGTTGGTGATGCCCTTGTCAGAGTTGACCATTGCCAGAGGGGGCTGCGCCTGATAAATGGCGGCGATATCCGCCTCAATGGCATTGCGCTGGGTGGATGGCAGCTCGGCGATGCGGGTCATCACGTCACCAAAGCCGTTATTCACATCCACGCCAAGGGCTTTAAAGGTATCGCCGTATTTGGCAAACAGCGCTTTGTAGAACACTTTCACCGCATGACCAAACAAGACGGGATCAGACACCTTCATCATGGTGGCTTTCAGGTGCAGCGACAGCAGAACACCTTCAGTTTTAGCCGCGGCAATCTCTTTTTCATAAAAGGCGCTAAGTTCGCGCACGTTCATGACGGAAGCATCAATAATTTCACCGGCCAGCAGTTTGAGGCTGGGTTTCAAGGTGAGCTGATGGCCATCATTCTGTTCCAGTACAATGGAGATGGTGTCAGCAGCCGCCATGGTGACCGATTTTTCACTGCCGTAAAAATCGCCGTGTTCCATGTATGCCACATGAGACTTGGAGTCCTTGCTCCAGGCACCCATGGAATGGGGATGCTTGCGGGCATACTGTTTTACCGATGCCGGGGCGCGGCGATCAGAGTTACCTTCGCGCAATACGGGGTTTACCGCACTGCCCTTGATTTTATCGTAACGGGCTTTGACCTCTTTTTCTTCGGCGCTAGCGGGCTCTTCCGGATAATCGGGCAAGGCATAGCCCTTTTCCTGGAGCTCTTTGATGCAGGCTTTCAGTTGGGGAATGGAGGCGCTGATATTGGGCAATTTGATGATGTTGGCTTCAGGGGTCATGGCCAACGCCCCCAGCTCCGCCAGGTGATCGCCAATGCGCTGTGCGTCAGTTAAACGTTCAGGGAATGCGGCTATCACACGGGCAGACAATGAGATATCACGGGTTTCAACGTTGATACCGGCAGCTTTGGTGAAGGTTTGAATGATGGGCAAGAGTGACAGCGTCGCCAACGCAGGCGCTTCATCTGTTTCCGTATAGATGATGGTGGGAGTTTTATCGGTCATTTTGGGTCCTACGCTTGTTTGCAAGAAAAAGAGACAACGGCTTCCTGTTGACGATGCTGTCTCCGTTATTCATCAAAAACGCTTTATCAATTGATGCGACAAGATTCTGGATCTTTAAAAACGGGGTTTGGATCACATTTTGGCAAACATCATAGAGCATTCTGCGCAAGATTCAAATGCCAACGCGCAGTGGTTATCTTTAGGGAAATGCCGGCGCTGTGTTAGCATTGTGCCCAGTTTCCATTTAGCGAGTTTTCTTTGCGTCATGAAGCCCCGCGCCAAACGCCCGCCAACCCGTTGCAACGCGGGTAAATCATCCACAGCAGGTTCCTCCCAAGGCATCCGCCACGGTCGTTACGGCAAATCAGCCAGCATCAGCGCCGCAGACACCAAAGTGGTGCTGTTTAACAAGCCCTATGACGTGTTGTGCCAGTTTACCGATGATGGTGGTCGCCAGACGTTAAAGGCCTTTATCGATGAACCCGGCATTTATGCCGCCGGGCGGCTTGACCGTGACAGCGAAGGGTTACTGCTGCTGACCAATAACGGCCAGTTACAGGCCAAACTCACCGCTCCCCGGCGCCATACCTACAAAACCTACTGGGTACAAGTGGAGGGAGAAATCACCGAGGCGGCCATGGCCAAATTACGCCAAGGCGTACAACTGAAAGACGGCATGACCTTGCCCGCCCGGGTACGCAGGCTTCAAGCACCAGCAGTATGGCCGCGGGTGCCCCCCATCCGCGAGCGTAAATCCGTGCCAGACAGCTGGCTGGAAATCCAAATCCGCGAAGGACGCAACCGACAGGTACGGCGAATGACCGCCCATGTGGGATTTCCCACCCTGCGCTTAATCCGTTATGCCATTGGCCATCATGCACTGCAATACAATGGCACACTGCTGGCCAGCGGAGCGCTGCGCTCACTGACGCATCAGGAAATTCAAGCCCTGCTCACCACCATGGACGTGAAACAGCCATGAGCAACCGCGCAACCGCTACCCCTGACCGTTATCGGCCAAACGTGACGGTGGCCTGCGTTATTGAGGCCGAAAACAGATTTCTGCTGGTGGAAGAATGGATTGACGGCGAGCAAAAATTCAACCAGCCTGCCGGACATCTGGAGGCAGGCGAAACCCTTTCCCACGCCTGTGCCCGGGAGGTACACGAAGAAACCGGGCTCATCATCACCCCGCAACATCTGCTGCGCATTGATCAGTTCAGCGCCAGCCCGGCACTGGCGTTTTTGCGCTTCACCTTTGGCTGCCAGCTGTCCTGCTGCCAGGCAAGCATGCCTCAAGATAGCGCCATCAGTGCCACCCACTGGCTCAGTTATGACGAAATTTGCCAACGCAGCCCCCGCTTGCGCAGCCCGTTGGTGATGGAGGCCATTCACAGTTACCAACAGGGCCAGCGTTACCCGTTATCACTGCTCAGCAGCCAGTTTCTGGCATTAGCGGGCAACGCCAAGCCGTGATAGAATACGCCACCAATTATTCGGGTCAGAGATCATGCGGTTACCATTAACTCATTGAGTGGCAACCGACTTTTATCTTGCCTGCCCAAGTACAAACAAAAAGTACCAACAGGCAACGCCCCTTGGCCCTGTGTTATGTTGAATGGTGAAACGGCTTTTATGACATTTATCGATCCCAATCCTTCTGCAAAAAAAGTTATTGTCGGCATGTCTGGCGGCGTTGACTCCTCGGTATCGGCCTACCTGCTCAAACAGCAGGGATATCAGGTGGAAGGGCTGTTCATGAAAAACTGGGAAGAAGACGATAACAGCGAATATTGCTCCGCCGCGGCAGATCTTAAAGATGCACAGGCCGTCTGCGACAAGCTGGGCATCAAGCTGCATACCGTCAACTTTGCCGCCGAATACTGGGACAACGTGTTTGAATATTTCCTGGCGGAATACAAAGCCGGCCGCACCCCCAATCCGGACATCATGTGCAACAAGGAAATCAAGTTCAAAGCCTTCCTGGATTTTGCCGATGACATTCTGGACGCCGATTACATTGCCATGGGGCATTACGTACGTCGCGGGGAGCACAACGGCAAAGTCACCCTGCTGCGCGGCGCTGATGGCAACAAGGATCAGAGTTATTTCCTGTATACCCTGAGCCATGAGCAGCTGTCCCGCAGCCTGTTTCCCGTAGGGGATATCGAAAAGCCGCAAGTGCGGGAAATTGCCCAGCAACAAGGGCTGGTCACCGCCAACAAAAAAGACAGTACCGGCATCTGTTTTATCGGTGAGCGAAAATTCAGTGAATTTCTCAGCCGTTACCTGCCTGCCCAACCCGGCAACATCGAAACCGTGGACGGCGAGGTGATTGGCCACCATCAGGGATTGATGTACCACACCCTCGGCCAGCGCAAGGGCCTTGGCATCGGCGGCACCAAAGACGGCAATGACGACCCGTGGTACACAGTGGACAAAGACCTTGAGCGCAACGTGCTGATTGTGGCACAAGGCCATAATCACCCCCGGTTGATGTCCTGCGGCCTGGTGGCCCACCAACTGCACTGGGTGGATAGACAAGGCCCGGCCGATGGCCAGCAACTGACCGTAAAAACCCGTTACCGGCAGCCAGACATCCCCTGCAAGATTCACTATAATGGCAAGGGTGAAATCCGGGTGATGTTCGACCATCCGGTTGCGGCTGTTACTCCGGGGCAATCAGCGGTATTCTATGACGGTGAAATCTGCCTCGGTGGCGGCATAATCGACAGTCTGATAAGAGAATAATCAGTGAACACTCTGCACGACAGAACCATGGCCCTGGCCGCAACCCTGCAAGCCATTGCACAGGTTCAGCATATCGCCCGTCATGGCGAAACCGACAACGAACAGATGGCGGCGGCCCTCAACACCATCGTGGTCACGGACCCAGACAATATTGATGATATCTATCCCGATAAAAACGTACTGGCCAACGGTTACCGCTGGATAATCAACCAACTGGGCAACACCCCGCAAAAAGATGCCGAAATTACCCGTTACCTGGTGGGGCTGCTGGCGCTGGAGCGCAAGCTCAGCCGCAACAATGCCGCATTGGGGGTGATGTCCGAGCGGATTGGACAACTGCAGCGGCAATTGCAGCATTTTGCCATTACCGATGAACAGGTCGTGGCCAACATTGCCGACATCTACAGTGAAGTCATCAGCAACCTCGGGCCCAAAATCCAGATTTCCGGCAACCCCCATACCCTGCAACAAAAGCAGGTACAGAATAAAATACGCGCATTGCTGCTGGCGGCCATGCGCAGCGCCGTGCTTTGGCGACAACTGGGCGGGAAACGCCGACAACTGGTGTTATTTCGCAAAGTGATTGTTGATACGGCCATAAAAAGCCTCTCCCTACATTAAAAGTCGAGTTCATCAAGGAGCTTATAATGGATCTTTCCGCACTGACGGCTATTTCACCCGTTGACGGACGCTATGGTAATAAAACCGCCGATCTTCGGGGGATATTCAGCGAGTACGGTCTTAGCAAATATCGTGTACAGGTAGAAATCAACTGGCTGAAACTGCTCTCCAGCTGCCCTGACATCGAAGAAGTCCCACCATTCAGTGAACAAGCTCTGGTGCTGCTGGATAACATTCGTGACAACTTCAGCGTTGAAGACGCCCAGCGGGTAAAAACCATTGAAGCCACCACCAATCACGATGTGAAAGCGGTGGAATACTTCATCAAGGAAAAAATCGCCGATAACGCCGAGCTGCACGCCGTAAGTGAATTTGTGCACTTTGCCTGCACCTCTGAAGACATCAACAACCTGTCTCACGGGCTGATGCTCACCGAGGCCCGCAATCAGGTACTGTTGCCGTACTGCCGCAAAATCACGGATGCGGTAAAAGCGCTGGCTGCTGCCTACAAATGCGTGCCGTTAATGTCCCGCACTCACGGACAACCCGCCTCGCCGTCCACACTGGGCAAAGAGATGGCCAACGTGGTGATGCGTCTGGAACGGCAATTGCGCCAGATTGAAGCCGTGGAAATCATGGGCAAAATCAACGGCGCGGTAGGCAACTACAACGCCCATCTGTCAGCCTATCCGCAAGTGGACTGGCATGCCCTGTCCCAGCGTTTTGTCACCAGTTTGGGGCTGCACTGGAATCCTTATACCACCCAGATTGAACCCCACGACTACATTGCCGAGCTGTTTGATGCCGTGGCCCGCTTTAACACCATTCTGATGGACTTTGACCGGGACATCTGGGGTTATATCGCCCTTGGCCATTTCAAGCAAAAAACCATTGCCGGGGAAATCGGCTCATCCACCATGCCCCATAAAGTCAATCCCATCGACTTTGAAAACTCCGAAGGCAACCTGGGCGTTGCCAATGCGCTGATGCACCATCTGGCCGCCAAGCTGCCCCTTTCACGCTGGCAGCGGGATCTGACCGACTCCACCGTATTGCGTAATCTGGGCGTGGGATTTGCCCATTCCCTGATTGCCTATCAGGCCACCCTGAAAGGCATTAGCAAGCTGGAAGTCAACGAAGCCCATCTGCGCGATGAACTGGACCATAACTGGGAAGTGCTGGCTGAACCGGTACAAACCGTCATGCGCCGTTACGGCATTGAAAAGCCTTATGAAAAGCTCAAGGAACTGACCCGTGGCAAACGCATTGATGCCGCACAGCTTGCCACATTCATTGACAATCTGGCCTTGCCGGATGAGGTAAAAGCCGAACTCAAACAGCTCACCCCTGCCACCTATATCGGCCGGGCGGAAGCCTTGGTTGACGACTTGAAATAATCCTCAATACGGGGATCACGGGCGGTGCCGACAGGTACCGCCTTTTTTAATGGGGACTGCAACATGTACCAACTCTCTATCAATCAAACCGCGTTTTTGCAGAATACCTGGCAAAAAAAGCCACAGGTCTTCCGGCAAGCATTCAAGCATTTTGCCGATCCCATCAGTGCTGACGAGTTGGCCGGCCTGGCCTGCGAAGAGGAAGTGGCCTCCCGCATCGTGCTTACCACAGAGCAAGGGAACAACTGGCAAGTACTCAACGGCCCCTTTACCGATTATGGCCAATATGGTGAACAAAACTGGCAATTGCTGGTGCAGGCGCTGAATCACTGGTATCCGGACTGCCAACCATTAATTGAAGCGTTCCGCTTTCTGCCGGACTGGCGCTTTGACGACTTGATGGCCTCCTTTGCCACCCCCGGTGGCGGCGTTGGCCCCCATATTGACCAGTACGACGTGTTCATCATTCAAGGCGAAGGCCGCCGGCGCTGGACAGTAGGCGATACAGGTTGCCACCAGCAACGAGGCGGTGCCACCACCTCGCCCCTGATTGAAAACTTCACACCGATAATTGATGAAATCCTCGAACCCGGCGACATGCTGTACATTCCGCCAGGCTTTCCGCATCAGGGCTTTACCCTGACCCAGGCCATGTCTTACTCCATCGGCTTCAGGGCGCCAAGTCAGCAAGAGCTGTTATCCTCCATGGCCGATTACCTGATTGACCATAACCAGGGGCAGCAACGCTTTACCTCTACCGCCGAGCCGCAACAGCCTGGCATGGTGCCTGCTGCCCAGCAGCAAGGGCTGCTGGCACTCTTAAGTGAACTTGCCAACGCCCCCCAGCTTTACCAGCCCATGCTGGGAAAGCTCCTCAGCCAGAACCGCTTCGAGTTGGATTTGTGTGAAGGCGAAACCCTCAGCGCCAAAGAACTGCAACAGGCCCTGCAGGAGGGTGCCATCATCAGCCGCATTGGCGGCCTGAAAGTGTTGTTACTGGAAAACGACAGCGAGTCACGGCTGTTCATCAATGGTGAAAGTTTTGCCTTTGCCACCGCAGATTTGCCCCATGCACAAACACTGACCAACCTGACCAGCATCCATAGTGACACGGCGCTTGGCATGCTGCAAAGTGAGGGGATGTGTTGCCTGTTGCGACAACTGCTGGCACAGGGTTATTACTATCTGGCGGATGATGAGTGATCCCGCGCCAGACACATACTGAGTACGGGTACGTCATCTTAATGTACCCATAATGCACATAAAAAAGCCACCTGCATCACAGGTGGCTTTTGGTATCAGTACGCTAGCAGGCTAACGCCAAGACAATTACAGGTTGTCGGCGTTTTCGGCCAGGTAGGCAGCAACGCCTTCTGGACTGTCTTTCATGCCTTTTTCACCCTTCTGCCAACCGGCTGGGCAAACTTCACCGTGTTCTTCATGGAACTGCAGGGCATCAATCATGCGCAGCATTTCATCCACGTTACGGCCCAGTGGCAAGTCGTTCACCACCTGATGGCGCACAACGCCTTCTTTGTCAATCAGGAATGAACCACGGAAAGCCACACCGGCTTCAGGATGTTCCACATCGTAGGCTTTACAGATTTCATGGCGTACGTCAGCCACCATGGTGTACCGTACCGGGCCAATCCCGCCTTGATCCACTGGCGTATTACGCCATGCGTTATGGGTAAACTGGGAATCGATGGATACCCCAATCACTTCCACGCCACGTTTCTTGAATTCTTCCAAACGGTGATCAAAGGCGATCAACTCAGATGGACATACAAAAGTGAAGTCCATTGGGTAGAAAAACACTACTGCTGGTTTTCCTTTGATTGCGGCAGTCAGATTGAAGTTGTCAACAATTTCACCAGTTCCCAGCACTGCTGCTGCAGTAAAATCAGGGGCCGGACGGCTTACTAATACGCCCATTATATTTCCTCCATCTATGGATTGAGTAGTGACTTGCAAATCCGCTTTAACTGACAAGCATTATAAAACCTGCCGATTAACTCACAACCTATATATGATCGATATCACTTTTTTCAAGGGTAAAGCGGACGGTTTGCTGAATTATCAAACATTCCCCCTTGCCCTTACCCGAAAAAGCACGATAGGCAATAAATGTAACCATTTTATTACCTGACGCTTTACAGGGCCGTTACAGATCCCGACAATACGCTTTTTACAAAAACCATCTGTTTTAATATGAATGCTGTTGTTATTGCCGTATGTCTGATGCTGGCGCTGAGCATCCTGCGGGTTAATGTGGTCATTGCCTTGACCATCAGTGCGCTGGCCGCTGGCCTGCTGGGGGAAATGGGATTAAACGAGACCATTGCCGCCTTTAATACCGGCCTGGGGGGCGGCGCCCAAATCGCCCTCAGTTACGCCCTGTTAGGCGCCTTTGCGGTGGCGCTGTCCCACTCGGGGCTTACCAGCATGATTTCCGGCTCGGTCATCCATTTGCTGGGACAGGAGCAAAGCAGTCGCAATCAGAAGATAGTCAAAGCCTCTTTGTTGCTGGCGCTGCTGGCCATGGCCATCAGCTCCCAAAACCTGCTGCCCATCCACATTGCGTTTATTCCCATTCTGATCCCGCCGTTACTGCAGTTGATGACTCAACTGCGGCTGGATCGCCGCGTGGTTTCCTGTGTGCTAACCTTTGGGCTGGTCACCACTTACATGGTGCTGCCAGTGGGTTTTGGCGGCATTTTCCTGAATGACATTCTGCTGGCCAACCTCAACCATAACGGTTTGTCGGTAACGGCAGCGGACATTCCCGCCGCCATGCTGCTACCGGCTGCAGGCATGTTGCTTGGCTTGTTGGTGGCGGTGTTCATCTCTTATCGCAAACCCCGGGATTACCGGATGCCCGCGGCGCAGAACGGCCTGCCCACCAGCCAGCCCCAGACGGACAATCCCAAGCGCAACATCGTGATCGCCATTGTTGCCATCATCACCACATTATTGGTGCAACTGTATACCGAATCGATGATATTCGGCGCCTTGGCAGGCTTCATGATTTTCAGCGTTACCGGTGTGCTCAAGCACAGTGACAATGAAGACATTTTTAATCGTGGCGTGCGCATGATGGCCAATATCGGGTTCATCATGATTGCGGCATCCGGTTTTGCGGCAGTGGTCAACCAAACCGGTGAAGTGGCCTCGCTGGTTAATGCCATTGGCGAGCTGATTGGCAATAACAAATCCCTGGCGGCGTTTTTGATGCTGATTGTGGGGCTGCTGATCACCATGGGGATTGGCTCGTCGTTTTCCACCATTCCGATTATTGCCACCATTTATGTGCCACTGGCGCTGCATTTCGGATTCTCGGCCCCTGCGGTGATTGCCCTGGTGGGCACTGCTGCGGCGTTGGGCGATGCAGGCTCTCCGGCATCTGACTCCACCCTGGGGCCCACGTCCGGGCTGAATGCGGATGGTCAGCATGATCATATCCGTGACAGCGTTATCCCGACCTTTATCCATTACAACATCCCGCTGCTGATCTTCGGCTGGATAGCCGCCATGGTGTTGTAACCCGGCCTTCACGGAGCAGTGATAAAAAAACCGCGGACAATCCGCGGTTTTTTATTGGCTCACCATCGGTTTGTAGCCGATTATTTGGTACCGAAAATTTTGTCGCCGGCATCACCCAGACCAGGCAAAATGTAGCCTTGCTCATTCAGGTGATTATCAATGGAGGCGCAGTAAAGCTCCACATCCGGGTGGGCTTTTTCCAGTGCTTTCAACCCTTCTGGCGCAGCCACCAGCACCAGTGCCTTGATGGCGCTACAGCCGCGTTTTTTCAACAAGTCGATGGTGGCAATCATGGAGCCACCGGTTGCCAGCATGGGGTCAACCACCAGTGCCAAACGTTCGTCCAAGTCACTGGCCAGTTTTTCAAAATATGGCACGGGTTCCAGGGTTTCTTCGTCGCGGTACATGCCCACAACCGAAATTCTGGCACTGGGAATGTTTTCCAGCACGCCGTCCATCATGCCCAGACCTGCACGCAAAATGGGCACGACGGTCACTTTCTTGCCTTTGATTTGTTCCACTTCCACCGGACCATTCCACCCCTGGATGGTAACCGTTTCAGTTGCAAAATCGGCTGTTGCTTCGTAGGTTAACAAACTGCCCACCTCGGCGGCCAATTCACGAAAACGCTTAGTGCTGATGTCACCTTCACGCATCAGACCAATTTTGTGACGGACCAGTGGGTGTTTAACCTCGACAACTTTCATTGTGTATCTCCTGAGTTTTTGCAAGCGGGGAGCCGACCAAAGCAGGTTTTGCAGAGCCTGCACAAGCCAGGCTGATCCCGTGGATTTTAGTAGATTTACCCCCGAGGGAAAACAGAAAGTTTCAGTTTTAGGTCGATTCGTGAGCCATATCAGCGCGCTACTTGACCATCTTTGGCTTTCGACCCTTTTGGCAAACTGTTAGAATAGCGCCGCATAAAACCCCATAACCACGTACCCGAGAGGATCAAGTGAGTAATCCTACCCCACTGAGTTATAAAGATGCTGGTGTTGATATCGATGCCGGTAATGCTCTGGTCAGCAATATCAAGTCTGTTGTCAAACGCACCCACCGCCAAGAAGTGCTGGGTAATCTGGGTGGCTTTGGCGCGCTGTGCGAACTGCCAACCAAATACAAACATCCGGTACTGGTATCCGGTACTGATGGTGTCGGCACCAAATTGCGCCTGGCCATTGATTATCAAAAACACGACAGTGTTGGTATCGATTTGGTGGCCATGTGTGTCAATGACCTGATTGTACAAGGCGCCGAGCCGTTGTTCTTCCTGGATTACTACGCCACCGGGAAACTGGATGTCAACGCTGCCACCGCAGTGGTTACCGGTATCGGTGAAGGGTGTTTTCAGTCAGGCTGCGCGCTAATTGGCGGTGAAACCGCTGAAATGCCCGGCATGTATGAAGGCGCCGACTACGACTTGGCCGGTTTTTGCGTGGGTGTGGTGGAAAAAGACGCCATTATCGACGGCAGCCAGGTAAGTGATGGGGATGCATTGATTGCCCTGGGATCCAGCGGCCCCCACTCCAACGGTTATTCGCTGATCCGCAAGGTGCTGGAAGTCAGCCAGGCCGACCCGCAACAGTTGCTGCAGGGCAAACCGCTGATTGATCACCTGCTCGAACCTACCCGCATTTACGTGAAATCTTGCCTGAGTCTGCTGGAGCAGCACACGGTGCATGCCATGGCCCACATCACCGGCGGCGGCTTCTGGGAAAACATTCCCCGGGTACTGCCAGAAAACTGCAAAGCCGTGGTTAAAGGTGATTCTTGGCAGTGGCCAGCGGTATTTGAATGGTTGCAGAATAACGGCAATATCGACACCCACGAAATGTACCGCACCTTCAACTGCGGTGTGGGCATGGTGATTGTGGTGCCTAGCGAGCAGCTGGACAGTGCTCTGGCGCAGCTTCGCAGCAGCGGCGAAAATGCCTGGCATATTGGTGCAATAGCCAAACGCGATGCCGACGAAGAACAGGTGGAGATCATCTGATGTCAGTTTGTCGCGTGCTGGTATTGATTTCCGGCAATGGCAGTAATCTGCAAGCCATCATGGAGAGTGCCCTGCCCAAATCCCCCTATCAGGTAGTGGGTGTTATCAGCAACAAAGCGGATGCTTACGGTTTGACCAGAGCGGCTGCGGCAAATGTCGATAATCTGTGTGTGAGCGCCATGCCCGGTGAAAGCCGCACCGAATACGATAAACGCCTGGCTACCGCCATGGACAGCTTCAAGCCGGACTTGGTGGTGCTGGCCGGCTTTATGCGCATTCTTGGCGATGAGCTGGTGATGGCCTATCAAGGACGGATGATTAATATCCATCCGTCTTTGCTGCCAAAATTTACCGGCCTTGATACCCACCAGCGGGCCATTGATGCCGCCGAACCCGAGCATGGTGCCAGTGTGCACTTTGTCATTCCCCATCTGGATGCGGGCCCGGTGATTTTGCAGGCCAAAGTGCCGGTGTTTACTGATGACACCGCTGAAATGCTGGCCGCCAGGGTGCAAGAGCAAGAACATGCCATTTATCCCCTCGTGGTAAAATGGTTTGCCGAAGGCCGTTTGCAAATGCGCGATAACCATGCCTGGCTTGATGATAAGCCATTAGCGGCGATGGGATATGCCGCGGATTAAATAAGCCAACATTAACAGTGTCTTGCCAAGGGCACTGTTAATTTTCAACCTAGGGCGTTGCCCGCGAATTTCCCCCTTCTTTGCCGTTTCCCCTGTTCGCTTGTGCCGTATTGGCACCTCTTGCACTGCCTAGGCAGATATCTGCCCATTAATCGGGTTATCACCGAGAAATGCCAGCAGTACAATTGACAACTTACCCTGGTAACTTGTTAGATTGACCACTTGCCTTTAAGGCACCACTTGCAAGACAACATGGTTGTATGAGATGGCAATGAAAAATATTATCTGTGACATTGATGGCGTGCTGATGCACGATAATCAGCTCGTTCCCGGCAGCGACCAGTTCATTGCCCGCATTCTGAAACAGGGCAATCCGCTGGTAGTGCTGACCAATAATCCGGCACAAACGGGCAAAGACCTGCAAAATCGGCTGGCCATGGCCGGGATCCCCCAAATCCCCGAAGAATGTTTTTATACCTCGGCAATGGCCACCGCCAATTTCCTCAAACACCAAAATGGTGATAACAATGCCAAAGCCTATGTGATTGGTGAAGGCGCCTTAATCCATGAGTTGTATAACGCCGGCTTTACTATTACCGACATTAACCCGGATTTCGTGATTGTGGGAGAAACCCGCACCTACCATTGGGACATGATCCGCAAAGCCGCCACGCTGATTGCCCAGGGCGCTCGCTTTATCGCCACCAATCCGGATACTCATGGCCCCAGTTATGGCCCGGGCTGCGGCGCACTATGCGCGCCCATTGAGGTGATATCGGGTCACAAGCCTTTTTATGTGGGGAAACCCAGTCCACTGATTATCCGCTCTGCCCTCAACCACATGGGAGCCCATTCTGAAAACACGGTGATTATTGGCGATAACATGCGGACCGATATCCTGGCCGGTTTCCTGTCCGGGCTGGAAACCATTTTGGTACTCACCGGGGTTACCCGGGTGGAAGACATTCAACTGGAGCCGTTTCGCCCCAACCATATTTTCAACTGCGCGGCCGACATCGACGTACTCTGATGCCAAGGTTACACCGCTGACACATCGTGTAACATTACGATTACATAACACCTGTAAAAACGCGCGCATTTCCGCCATCATGCGTTGTAGGCGGGAATGTTCGCTGTCACTTCCCATGGTTTCCTTCCAGCAAACAGGATCTGTTATGCGTTTTGTGTACTCCCTTTGCCTGCTAACGCTGATAAGTGGCTGCAGTTACCAGCGCCAGCAGCCACCTGCAACCGTTCAGTTTGATGAGCAGCAGTATCGCCGCGATATCCAGCAGCTTTCTTCCGATGCTTTTGAAGGGCGTGCCCCCACCACCCATGGTGAGAAAATGACACTGGATTATCTGGTTAACGCTTTCAAAAACATGGGGATGCAGCCTGGTCCGGATGGCAGTTATTTGCAAAAAGTCCCCATGGTCAACTATACCGCCAGCGAGCAGCAGCAAGTCACGCTGGCTGGCATGCCGTTGCAATACCGCAAGGATATTGTGCTCAACAGCCGCCACGGACTGAAAAAAATCCAGATTGAACAGGCGCCTTTGGTGTTTGTGGGTTACGGCATCAACGCCCCGGAATACCAGTGGAATGACTATCAAGGGCTCGACATGACCGGCAAAATCGCCATCATTCTGGTGAACGACCCGGGATTCGCGGCGCCGGAAACCGGAAAGTTCACCGGCAAAATCATGACATACTACGGCCGCTGGACCTATAAATTTGAAGAAGCCAGCCGCCAGGGGGCATTGGGCGCCATTCTCATTCACCAGACTGACGCCGCCTCCTACCCTTGGTCGGTGGTAGAGCACAGCTGGACCGGCCCGCAGCAGGATTTGGCCACTACCTCAGACACACCACGGGTGCAGGTAGAAGGCTGGATGAGCCTGGCCAGTGCCACAGCCGTGTTTAAGCAATCGGGCCTGAAGCTGCAACAACTGCTGCACCGGGCCGCGAGGGAGCCGCTGCATATCGCCTTGAAGCAAAATGCCAGCATCCATTTTGCCAACCACAGCACCTATGCCGACAGCTACAATGTGGTGGCCACTCTCCCCGGCCAACAACGGGCCAATGAACATGTGTTATTTACCGGCCACTGGGACCATCTTGGCAAGGATGAATCCCTGAGCGGAGACAAGATTTTCAACGGTGCCATGGATAACGCCTCCGGTGTTGCCGGCATGCTGGCCCTCGCCCGCCAATACAGCGCTCAGGCAAAAGCCGGACACCCGCTACAGCGTTCACTGACATTTATCGCCACCACCGGAGAAGAGCAAGGGCTGCTGGGCTCCCGTTATTATGCGCAACACCCGCTCTACCCGCTGCAAAACACCATCGGGGTGTTCAATCTGGACAGCACCAACATTTATGGCCGCACCAAAGACTTCATCATTGTGGGAAAAGGTAAATCCGAGCTGGAACAGTACCTTGAAGCCGCTGTTAAGCGGCAGCAACGCCGAGTGGTCAGTGAGCGCCATCCGGAGTCCGGCGGATATTTTCGCTCAGATCATTTCAGTTTTGCCCAATATGGCGTGCCGGCAGCATTTTCAGGCGGCGGCAGTGAGCCCGTTGATGCGGCAACCGCCCGCTATAAAGCCAAGATGCAGCAGCAGATGAAAGGTTGCTACCATAATGTATGTGACCAATACCATGACAACTGGGATCTTGGCGGCGCACTGGAAGATTTAGCGGTGTATTACCACGCCGCTGCGAGCCTTGCAGACAGTGACGACAGGCCCGGATATTACCAAGGCACGGAGTTTTACCCCTTGCGTCCTGCAAGCCAGCATCAGCACTAATCTTTGCATTATCCCGTTCAGCGGCGCCAACGGGCGCCGCCATTCCTGTTCAAGCCGTTATTTTTCATACAAAAGTTGTATGTTTGTCAGTCAGTTAATCCATGGTGGCAACAATGGGCTTTTTGCTGCCACAGTGGAGATCCCCTAAAAGGATGCACCCGCCCAAAAGTAAAAAATAACAATCATTAAAAATATTTGTTTTTTATTGATGATTTTTTAGTTTTTTGCCGCATTTTGATAGATCATCTTTTAAATTAATCGTGGTTTTTATGTGTTTTCATAAAAATGAAACTTGGCTTTTGTCCGTAATAATGGCACAGTAACAACCAGTAATTGTTAGTGCTTCTGGAGTAGTTTTTTATGTGTTCAATTTTTGCCATTCTTGATATTCAGTCTGATGCGGCGGCACTGCGCCCTGTTGCCTTGGAAATGTCGAAACTGATGCGCCATCGTGGCCCGGACTGGTCGGGGATTTTTACTTCAGATAATGCCATTTTGGTTCATGAACGCCTGGCCATTGTGGATATAGAACACGGTGCCCAGCCACTGTATAGCGAAGATGGTTCGCTGGTACTGGCAGTAAACGGTGAGATTTACAACCATAAAGAACTGAAAGCCAAACTGGGTGATAAATACCATTACCAGACCAACTCCGATTGCGAAGTCATTCTGGCCCTGTATCAGGAATACGGCTGCGAATTCCTGGATATGCTCAACGGTATTTTTGCCTTTGTGCTGTACGACAAAAAACACAACCGCTACCTGGTGGGCCGCGATCATATCGGCATCATTCCGCTCTATACCGGACGGGATGCAGCAGGCAACTTTTATGTGGCCTCAGAGATGAAAGCGCTGATGCCTGTATGCAAAACCGTTGAGGTATTTGCCCCCGGCCAATACCTGCAAAGCGGCGCCGAACCTGTCACCTATTATCAGCGGGACTGGCGTGAGTACGATGCGGTAAAAGACAACCCGGCCAGCAAGGAAGAGTTGAAAGCCGCCCTTGAAGCCGCGGTAAAACGGCAGCTGATGTCAGATGTGCCATACGGGGTATTGTTGTCCGGCGGGCTCGACTCATCCGTCATCTCTGCCATCACCCAGACATATGCCAAGCGCCGCATTGAAGACAACGATGAATCCGGTGCCTGGTGGCCTCAGCTGCACTCCTTTGCCGTAGGCTTGAAAGGCGCCCCGGATTTGGTGGCCGCCCAAAAAGTGGCCGATGCCATTGGCACCATTCACCACGAAATTAACTTTACCTTCCAGGAAGGGCTTGATGCCATCAAGGATGTGATCTACCACCTGGAAACCTATGATGTCACCACCATCCGCGCCGCCACGCCCATGTATTTGATGGCACGTAAAATCAAGGCGATGGGAATAAAAATGGTGCTATCCGGTGAAGGTTCCGATGAACTGTTCGGCGGCTATCTCTACTTCCACAAAGCGCCCAATGCCCAGGCTTTCCATGAAGAATTGGTGCGCAAATTGGATAAACTGCATCTATATGACTGCCTGCGGGCCAACAAGGCCATGGCCTCTTGGGGACTGGAAGCCCGGGTGCCGTTTCTGGACAAAGAGTTCATGGATGTGGCCATGCGCATTAACCCTGAAGCCAAAATGTCCAAAGATGGCCGCATTGAAAAACACATTCTGCGGGAAGCCTTTGAAGACATGCTGCCATCAGAAGTGGCATGGCGGCAAAAGGAACAATTCAGTGACGGTGTGGGCTATTCCTGGATTGACGGTTTGAAAGAGCATGCCGCAGCCCAGGTGGATGATAAAGACCTGGCCAATGCCCATTTCCGCTTCCCTTACAACACGCCGGACACCAAAGAAGCCTATTTCTATCGTTGCTTCTTTGAAGAGATGTTCCCGCTGGAATCCGCCGCGCGCACGGTTCCCGGTGGCAAATCCGTCGCCTGCTCCACGCCGGAAGCGCTGGCCTGGGATGCCAGCTTACAAGGGGTTATCGACCCATCCGGCAGAGCGGTGCGTTCTGTCCACAGTGCCGCTTACTAAGCAACCGCTCAATCCGCGGCATTGCTTGCATAAGGTGATGCCCCGGCCTTGAAAAGATACCCCTTGGGGTAAACAACCCTGCATTTTGTACCAAATACAACCACAGGCATCCCGCCCCTTGGGGGTGCCTTCTTTTTTGTGCCGGCACTTTTTACCCTCAAAAAGGCAATGGGCATTCCCATCTGTCCTACACGTCCATCCTCGTGAAATAACGCCATCCCTTTAAAAAATAAGGCGATATAAAGACAGTCTGCACATTGTCAGCCAATGAAGCGTGTTAATATCTGCCGTTGTGAACAACGCATAAAAGATAAGGAATATTGATGAAGCGTACCCTTGTTACCATGCTGGTAGCCGCCAGCGGACTCACCCCTTTTGCCACCTTTGCCGATAACCAAGCGCCCACAGCAGCGCCGCGATTTTATCTGGCCGCCAACGTGGGGTATGGCACCAACCTTCCTGACGGACTGTCTGATAACCCTGCCGTTTATGGCCTGACTGCTGGCATGCCGCTGAATGACATTTGGGCGGTTGAGTCCAATTTCCATTATTGGGCAGGCAGTGCCGATTTTGCGATGGCTACCACGCGCACCGAGGTAGACCTGGATGTATATGCGGTGGACGTGGCCGCCAAAGCCTCTTATGAATTGATGCCCAATGTGCGCGGGTTCATCAAGGCAGGTTACAGTTATCTGCATGCCAATGTAACAGCGGATATTCAGGACATGACCGGCATATTGTCAGCAACCGATTCGGCATCTGATAGCACATACAAACCGGTGGCGAGCATTGGACTGCAGGCAAACTACGGCCGTTATTTCACCACACTGGCATATAACCACTTTTTTGCCGACGAACCCTATAAGCTCAATGCCGTCACCATTGGCGTGGGTTACACGTTCTGATAGTGATGTACATATTGGGTTGGGCAAAACGCTGAAGGCCAGCCCGTTTTGCCCATCTACCCGGTAACGACGCTACGTTTAATGGCGTTGCGCTTAATAAAGCAGGCCGTTTAACAAACCAATCAGGCCGCCGAAAACGCCGCCCCATACTACCAGCCAGCCAAGGTGGCGACGGATCATCTTTTGCACCATGTCTTTCACCATCTTAGGCGTGAGCTCCTGCAAACGTTGCTCCACAATCTGCTGGATTTGGGTGCGCATGTCCGCCATGACGCCCGGTTTTTCCAGTTCCTGGCGTAGCAATTCATTAAACGCTTCACTGTCGGCAATCTCCTGCAATGATTGCTGCATCTTTTCGATAAAGGGCTGTTTCATCGGCATTAATGCTTCCTGGCCGCCAAACATGGCCAGCATGTTGCCAAATGAAGACTGGGCCACCGTGGCCACCAGGGCATCAAATGCAGGCGCCAGATCCAGTTTTCCCAACAGATGGCTCACATCCAGAATGGGCGCGGCGCTGTTTCGGGCCAGAAACTTGTCGATGTTCTGCTCCGTAAAAAACTGCTCCATCATCAAATTGGCAATGGCCTGCTTGAAGGCCTCAAAACGTAACGGGATCACGCCTGAGCCATAAAGCCCAGGCACTTTTTCAAATAGCATATACACCGCCAGCCAGTTGGTGACGGCGCCAGACAGGGCAAACACCCCCACGTTCCACACAAGATGATTTTCGCTGACAATCCCTGCCACCACTAACGCCAGCGCCAGCACATTGGTAATGGCGCTGGCGTTCCATTGACAGGCTTTTGCATGTTCCCGCTTCAAGGTTGACACTCCTACACAAAAAATTCCGCTAATGTTAACAAACAGCCCCACCCGCTTAAAAGTGCCATAGTTAAGGAAATGATACAGGCAACGCCATCCTAATGGATGAAGTGACATACCACTGTGACACTAAACACCGTAAAATGTGAGGGTCACATCTTCATTTAGCTCAATCAGGGAACGTCCATGATATTGTCCAGGTTTAAAGGAATAACAGTTGCATACAAAAGTGCCCCGAAACCCGTGAAAATCGCGTGCTGGTTAACGGGAGGCTATCTGCTTTACGCCTTACTGCTCGGGTTGCTCGTCCCCGCGGTGGCCCGTTCAGTATTACCGGAAAAGCTGACCCAGCTGTTGGGGCGGCAAGTCACCTTGCAGCAACTGCATATCAATCCTTTTTTGCTGCGCCTGCAACTGGATGGTGTTGCCATTGCCGGCAAGGGTGATTCTCCCCAGCTGTCGCTGACCCATGCCGACACCCAATTCAATCTGTGGCAATCACTCTTCCAGCAAGCCTGGTGTATCAACCATCTGACCTTAAACGGACTGGATATCACGCTCACCCGCCAGGCAGACGCCAACGGCAATATCGGCTTTGATATTGATGACATCCTCTCCCGTTTGCAAAGCCCGGCCACCGCGCCGGAGCCAGAGCCTACGGCAGCGCCCTTGGCCGATGTTCGCCTGGGAAACCTGACCCTCAGCCAAAGCAATGTGCAATTTACCGACAGTACCAGCAACACCCAGCTGCATTACCGTGACATTGCCTTGAACCTGGCCAATTTTGCCAGCCATGCCCAAGCCGACAATAAACAGACTGCCGAAATGCAGGTGAACCATTATCAACTGTCATTTACCGGCAAGGACAATGGCACATTTACCAGCGAAGGCCAGTTACTGCTGGCACCGTTGCAAGTTGATGGCGACCTGCAGCTTGACAATATTACGCTGGCGCCGTTTTGGGGTTATGTACAACCCTTGCTGCAGGCACAACTCCATGAAGGCAAAATCAATTTCCAAAGCCATTTTGTCTTGACCCAGCCCTCCCAACAGCCCCTGAATTACATGCTGGATAACGGCCAATTAACCCTTCACCAGCTGCAATTTACCGATGGTAAAACCCCGGTGCTTACATTGCCCAAACTGGCCTTGGAGTCCATCACCTTAAATGGCGCCCAGCAACGGTTGGCCGTACAAACGTTGTCCCTTGACGGCTTGTGGCTCAATAGCCGTTTTGACAAGCAAGGCTTGGCACTGGCCCAACTGTTCACCCCCAAAGATGCCCATGACAATGCGGGCAACACCGATAATGCCAGTGCTGAAAATCCCCCTAAAGCGTCATGGCACGTGGCACTGACACAACTGCAATTGCACAATGCTGATATCAATCTGCTGGAGCAGCAACTCACGAGCGGTGTTAACTGGCGGATACATCCCCTGAGCATCACCACCGGTGCCATTGACAGTGAACTCTCCGCCCCCTTGGATTATCAACTGTCTTTGGCCATTAGCTCGCCCGCTACAGGTGCAGCCGATAACCCGCGCGGCCATATCAGCAGCCAGGGCAGCATTGATCTTAATGCCAAGCAAGCCCAAGGGCAGTTAACCCTGGACAGCCTGCAACTGGCCCAATTCCAGCCTTATCTCCAACAGTATCTGAATATTGAGCTACCAGAAGGGCAACTCAGTACCGGCGGGGAATTCACTGCCAATGCCGCAGGACAGGCCCGTTACCAGGGAGATCTGCGCGTTGCCGGGTTGGAAATCAAGGATAAGAAACTCCACCAGCCACTGCTGAAATGGCAGCAACTGGCTATCGACTCGGTCACGTTTGATGCGGAAAAAAGGCAACTGCTCATTGGCCATGTGATGCTGGAGCAACCTTATGCCAAAGTCACCATTAATGAAGACCGCAGCACCAATATCGGCCAGTTGCTCATTGCCAGCGACGCTCCGGCCACCACTAAAACGCCACTGCCAACCGACCATCAGACGCAGGCAGCAACAGCTGCTGCACCGTTTCAGGTTTCTGTGGCCAGCGTGGTTCTTAACCACGGCTCCGCATTTTTTGCCGATAATTCGCTCATACCCAACTTCGCAACCGGCATAGAGCAATTGCAAGGGAAAATCAGCAGCCTGTCATCAGTGCCCGGCACCAAGGCCTCGGTGGATATCAGCGGCAAAATTGACCGTTATGCCCCCATGTCCCTCAAGGGCGAAATCAACCCCTTGCTGACCCAGCCCTATCTGGATTTGGACTTGTTATTCAAGAGTGTTGAGCTTACCAGCGTGAACCCCTACTCCGGCACTTACGCGGGCTACTACATCGACAAGGGACAATTAACCCTGTCACTTAACTATTTGCTGGAAAATAACCAACTCAAAGGCAACAACCATGTGGTGATTGATCAGTTGCAGCTTGGCAAACCCACAGAATCGGAGCTGGCCACCAGTTTGCCGGTCACCCTGGCCATCGCCCTGTTGCAAGACAGGCACGGCGTGATTGACTTGGGGCTGCCCGTTTCCGGTGATTTGGACAATCCGGATTTCAGTTTCGGCGGCATCATCCTGACCGCCCTGACCAATGTGATCACCAAGGCCGTCACGGCGCCCTTCTCCTTCCTGGCAAGCCTGCTGGACAGTGATGAAGAGTTAAATCTGGTGGCATTTGAAGCGGGCTCGGCCACCCTTTCCGCCGCGGAGCAGGAAAAACTCAAAAAGCTCGCCAATGCCCTTAATGAGCGCCCCAAACTGACATTGAGCATCCAGGCCTCCGTTGCCCCGCAACAAGACAGCCATGTACTGGCCGAGCAACGATTACAGCAGCAATTATTGCAGCAAAGCGGTTTGGAAAGCCTGCCAGAGAGTTTCAGCGCCAGTCGCATACCGGCCACAGGAAAACTCACGGACGCCCTGCTCACCCTGTACCAACAACACTTTCAGCAAGCCCCAGACACCCAAAAAGCCCTTGCTGAAAAAGCCGCAACCGATGACAAGGGCCAGGTCGACCAGCAAAAACTGCTCACCCTCTGGCACATTGGCTTATATAACCAACTGCTCAATGCCCAGGAGATCACCGATGCCGATTTGGGCAATTTGGCCCAACACCGCAGCCAAGCGGTAAAAGCCTTCTTGGTGGAAGCCGCCGCAGTGGCGCCGGAGCGGGTATTTTTGCTGGACAGCAAAACCAAACTCGACAAGCATGAAGCGCAAGCACAGCTGACCCTGGATGCCCACGGATAACCGGAAGTCCACATCCCAGCCGGAGTTTACATTGTGGCTCCGGCTGGAACCTCCCTTATTGGCCAGCAATTCCCCCTACCAACGCTTTTCATGAGCTTTCGCCTGTACGCCATGACAAACAGACAAAAAGAGAGCAGATGCAAACATCCGTTATGAAAAACATAACAAAAGTGAAGATCTACTGATAAATAAATTAATGAGGAACAATAAGACAATATAAAATTCAGGCATGAGAAAAATACATAAAAAAACGATGCCCAATAAAAGAGTGCAACTTATTGCTGGGAAATAAATTTTTGAGATATACGGCGCAAAATTTTAATAGGCAGGATTAAAAAATTTTTTAAAACTTAATCAAATTAATTTTAAATTAATATTAGGTTGACTGATGTATTAAAAACAACCTGAACACTGCAGTGATAAAAACAAAATAAATGCTAATAAGTTTCAAAACATAAATTTTAAGCATAAAAAACGCGGCTCAAATGCCGCGTTTTTTCGAATTATCTAAAAAAGATAAATTAGCCGATTACACTTACGTTTTCGGCCTGTGGACCTTTCTGGCCCTGGGTAACGGTGAATGAAACTTTCTGACCTTCATCCAGAGTTTTGAAACCGTCTGAGTTAATAGCACGGAAGTGAACAAATACATCTGGACCAGATTCCTGAGCGATGAAGCCGAAACCTTTGTCAGCGTTAAACCATTTAACAACACCAGTTACTTGAGACATACTCTTAATCCTGTAACAAAAACAATACTAAGCCTTTACGGCGGTGGAGCTGAAAATGCCGGTATTATTTATGCTTACAGGACGAACAAGTCGTTTTGAACACATAAAAATAAGCCCAACTTTCAAGCCTCCTTGACTATAAATCATTCCATAGATAAGTCAACTGACTTCGCTTACAGGACATTAAAATCTGCGTAATTAGCCATGTTTTACATTTTTCAATACGACTTTCCGCTTATAATTGTCGCTGAAACACTTCGATGGAAAAATCCAGTTCACAATTTACACCCTGTTGTTGCAACTGTTGTTTTTGCTCCGGCGTAAATTTCCAGGCATAAGGGGTCATTTGTAAAAAGCTGCTGCTGATTTCGCCTGCCGGCAGTTGCAATTGCCATTGCAAACGCTCCTGATGCACCAATGAAAAACCACTTAGCTGACCACTACTTAAAGGATGTTCTCTAGGTTGCTGGTAAATGATTTGCTTCAGGGCGTAATGATGCATCGGCCCTGCCGTCACACTGATATAGTAGCCCCCGTTACGGCACACCCGCTGCAACTCCTCGGCAGCGCCGGGCGCAAAAATCTTCAACATCAAATCAAAGCTGCCACTAGCAAATGGCATGTCGTAGGCGCTGGCGACACAAAACCGCAGCTGAGGGTACCGTTTGGCTGCATAACGCACTGCCGTCTTGGAAATGTCCATTCCTTGTAAACTTCCGTTTACAGCCTGTTGGAGCCGCTGACTGTAGTATCCTTCACCGCAACCAACATCCAGGGTGGATGGCGCCTGTAACCCAAGTCCGGCGGCCAGGACATTGATCCTGTCGCTCAGCGGCTGGTAAAAGCCTGCCTGCAGAAAAGTACGCCGGGCAGCCATCATCTGCTGGTTATCCCCCGGGTCACGGGAATGTTTTTTATTCACCGGCAGCAAGTTCACATAGCCCTCTTTGGCAATATCAAAACAATGCTGCTGCGGGCAACGCCATTGACGCTTGTCCAGCACTAACGCCTCGCGGCATATGGGGCATTCATAACTCATTTAATGTTCTCTTGTAGTACAACCATTGCGCGCCGAAAATTCGTGGCGAACAGCCCAAAGCCGTGGCTTAGTGGAATCTTCGTGATTTGCGCCGCTATTCTAATGGCAAGAATGACCTAAATCATCCGTTTCAGTAACATTAACGGTGCCCATCTGGCATTTACCCAACCCCCTCGGTCTGCCAGAAAACCTTCAAAGAACCCCGTTACCCCATCAACAAAAGCTATCCACGGTCAGGCGTGATATCCTTAACCCCTTGTGACTACCAGCCATAACATATGACGCGAAAGCTGTGACTGAAAGAGGCATGTGCATCAAAATGCACGGCACCGATAAAGCGCAAACGAAAGCTGATACCGGGAAATAGCAGCACTATTAACGAAATAAAATCAATAATCATAAATAGTTAGCAAACACCAAGGATTAAAATCGCAATGAAAGATAACAGACCCGCCACTATATACTGGCACGATTATGAAACATTCGGGGCCAATCCCGCCAAAGACAGACCCGCTCAATTTGCCGGGATCCGCACCGATCTTGAGCTCAATATCGTGGGTGAGCCGGATACCTTTTACTGCCGCCTGGCACCGGATTATTTACCCGAGCCGGAAGCCATTCTCATCACCGGGATCACGCCGCAAACGGTCAATAACCAGGGGCTGGTTGAAGCGGAGTTCATGGGACGTATCAACGAGATTTTCAGTACCCCCAATACCTGTGTGGCAGGTTATAACTCGCTGCGCTTTGATGATGAAGTGACCCGTTTCGGTTTTTACCGCAATTTTATTGATCCTTATGCCCGGGAATGGCGCAACGGTAACTCCCGCTGGGATATCATCGATTTGGTACGTGCCTGCTATGCGTTGCGTCCCGATGGCATTGTCTGGCCCGAACGGGAAGATGGCAGCCCCAGCTTCAAGCTGGAGCACCTTACCCAAGCCAATGACCTGAGCCATGAAAAGGCCCATGACGCCATGTCGGATGTTTATGCCACCATCGCCCTCGCCCGCTTGATCCGGGAACAGCAGCCACGCTTGTTCCAGTACTACTTCGATCTGCGCAAAAAACAAACCGTGGCGGATCAGATAGACGTTCTCAATATGGCACCCAAGGTGCACGTAAGCTCCAAAATTCCCGCCAGCCAGGGCTGCACGACCTTGATAGCGCCAGTGGCGTATCATCCGGTCAATCGCAATGCGGTGATCTGCATTAACCTGAACATGGATATCAGCCCGCTGCTCACCCTTGATGTGGAAACCATCCATCAACGCATGTACACCCCAAGGGCAGATCTGGCCGCTGATGAACTGCCAATTCCCGTCAAGCTCATCCACCTGAACAAATGCCCGTTTATTGCACCGGCAAAAACCCTCAACGATGAACGCGCATCAACGCTTGGGATTGACAAAGAGTTTGCAAGGGAACAGTTCCGTTTGCTGCGCAGCTCACCGGAAATCCGGCAAAAACTGGTGGCGTTATATGAGATTGACCATCATCCCCAGCATACTGACCCGGATGTCATGTTATACAGCGGCGGTTTTTTCTCAGATGCAGACAAAAACAAGATGGAGATAGTCCGCCATACGGCGCCGCAAAACCTGGCGGCATTGGCATTGCAATTTGATGACGCCAGATTACCGGAGATGCTGTTTCGTTACCGGGCCCGTAATTACCCGGCATTGCTGGACTATCAGGAAAGCCTGCAATGGCGTGAGTTTTGTCAGCAGCGGCTCAACGATCCCGACTATGTGTTAAGGCTGGAAAACCTGTTGGAAGAAACTGCTGCAAATGACAGCAAACAGCAGTTGCTAAAAGCGCTGGTGCTTTACCTGCAATCACTTTAGCTGCATTATCCATCCCCTGAATATCATCGGAAAAGCTGATGCGAGAAAGATTTACGGCAGTACTGGAGCGTTTTCCCTCCAGTTTGCAACAGGCTCTGCAGCCTATGCTGGATAACCATTTTGCCGGTTGTTTTACCCCCCGGCAGTTATTGCAACTGCAACAGCAAAGCGCACTGGATGAATCATCCTTACTGTTTGCCTTGCTGCCGCTGGCCGCGGCCATGTCCCTGGCACCGGTCAGTGGCTTTCACGTGGGCGCCATTGTCAAAGGCGACAGCGGCACCGTATATCTGGGCACCAATATTGAGCTGCCGGGCAAAGCCTTGTGCCATGCGGTACACGCTGAACAAAACGCCATTAGCCGCGCCTGGTTGGCCGGTGAGCAGCGGCTTAGTGATATCTGGATTAATGCCAGTCCTTGCGGCCATTGCCGACAGTTTATGAATGAACTTGTGGCCGGTGACGCCATCAACATTCACCTGCCGGGACAAGCATCAGCGCCGCTGCATCATTATCTGCCTTATGGCTTTAGTCCGGCCGATTTGGGCATTAAGCAGCCACTGCTCGCCACACGGCACATTGAGCTTAGCTGTGACGCAAGCCATGATGCCGTGATACAGCAAGCCCTCTTCCATGCCAGTCACAGCTATGCCCCCTACAGCCAGTGTTACTGCGCCGTTGTGCTGCAAACCCGTGACGGGGCGATTTTTGGTGGCCGTTATGCCGAAAATGCCGCATTCAATCCATCCATGATGCCGATGCAGATGGCATTGGCAAATCTCAACGGCCACAACCGGGCATTAAAAGAGATTTCCCGGGCGGTGCTGCTGGCGTCATCTGCCGGCAAGATATCACTGCAGGATGTGAGTGCTGAAGCCTTACGGGCAGTGACGGATGTTGCGCTGGAATATGTCACGGCTACACCGGTGCCAACGCCATCGATTTAAGTGCCCAAGACGGAAACCGCTTACGCGCTTTTTTATGCGCCTATATGGCAATAAGGCCGCTATCATGGCGGCCTTTGGCAATGGTTCTCCCGGCAAATGTATATGAAGCACCGTCATCCGTAACCTCCTCACGGACTCACGGACAGCAGCCCTCCATATTGCCGTTACTTGGATTGCAGTTTACGCTGACGAGCCATCAGGCTTGAGGTATCCCAGCGGTTACCGCCCATGGCTTGCACTTCGGCATAAAACTGATCCACCAATGCCGTCAGCGGTAAGCTGGCACCATTGCGGCGCGCTTCATTAAGTGCAATATTCAAGTCCTTGCGCATCCAGTCCACCGCAAAACCAAACTCGTACTGTCCTTGCAGCATGGTTTTATAGCGGTTTTCCATCTGCCAGCTCTGAGCTGCGCCCTTGCTGATAACCTCAACCACCTTTTCACCATTCAAACCGGCGTTTTCGGCAAAACTGAGGGCTTCAGCCAGCCCTTGCACTACCCCGGCAATACAGATTTGGTTCACCATTTTGGTCAGTTGCCCGGCGCCGACAGGGCCCATTAATTCCGCGCTGCGCGCATAAGCGGCAATCACCGGCTTAACGGCGGCAAAAATATCGGCATCGCCACCCACCATGACGGTCAGCACGCCGTTTTCAGCCCCTGCTTGTCCGCCGGAAACCGGCGCATCAAGAAATGCCACGGAGTGTGCGGATAACGCAGCGGCAATCTCCCTGGCAGCATCGGCGGATGCCGTGGTGTGATCCACCAATATGGCACCTGCTGCCATGCCATGCAGGGCACCATCCGTGCCTAATATCACCTGTCGCAGATCATCATCATTCCCCACGCAGACAAATACCATATCTTGCCCGATTGCCGCTTCTTTGGGGGTGGCGCAAGCGCATCCGCCATATTCCTTGACCCACGCCTGCGCTTTGGCCTGAGTCCGGTTGTAAACCGTTACTTCATGCCCCTGTTGGCGTAAGTGACCGGCCATGGGATAGCCCATCACCCCCAAACCCAAAAATGCAACTTTGGCCATTAGACTTCCTTATTTTTGATTTGCAGAATCTGATACATCATCACCCATACAAAGGCGACCGCGCATACGTTGCCAGCCCCCCTATTCAGCATACGGCGCCTGACAATACGCCCCCCGTCAAGGATGAATATGCGCTTCCATTTCGGCCCCGATTTTTTTGCGCATTTCCATCAAGGTTACCGCTGAATCACGCAGCTCAATGTCCCGCTGGGTTTGGGGTATCCATTCCGGTACCGGAGTCGGGTGTCCCTGCTCATCCACCGCCACCATGATCACGATGCAGTGGGTGGTGGTCTGGCGTTCGCAGAATTTAGGATCGCAAGCTTTCACTTCCAGACCAATATGCATGGAGGTATGGCCGGTGTAAATCACTTTGGCACTGACCTCCACCATGTTGCCCACCAAAATGGGCTTGACGAAACGGATGCCGCCCGCATAGGCGGTAATACAGTACTTGCCACTCCATCCGGCCGCGCAGGCGTAGGCCGCCAAGTCAATCCACTTCATTACGGCGCCACCATGCACCTTGCCACCGAAATTCACATCCGTTGGCTCTGCCAGAAATCGCAGGGTTATCTCTCTGTCTGAACCTGCCATTATGACCTCACTGTATTGGTTGTTCTGATTAGAAACAGGAAATTGAGTGTATGCGAAAACACATACCTTAGAAAAGCGTTAATAAACACACACGATTTGGCTGGGGGATAAAGCACCATGCCATTTTGCCAAGCACATAAAAAAAGCGCCTTTAAGGCGCTCTTTTTCAAAGGATTACATCCGTCAAACCCTTTTTAGCAGCAACGAGCCATTGGTGCCGCCAAAACCAAACGAGTTACACAATGCGTAATCAAAGGTTGCCTGACGGGCTGTATGCGGCACAAAGTCCAAATCGCAGCCTTCATCAGGATTATCCAGGTTAATGGTTGGCGGAACCGCCTGTTCTTTCAAGGCCAGCGCCGTGAAAATGGCTTCTACCGCACCTGCGGCCCCCAAAAGGTGACCGGTCATGGATTTGGTGGAGCTCACCATCACTTTATGGGCGTGATCGCCAAACACCGACTTCACTGCCGAGGTTTCCGCTTTGTCACCGGCAGGTGTGGAGGTACCGTGAGCATTGATATAACCAATCTGCTCCAGTGCAATCGCTCCATCCTTAATGGCATTACGCATTGCCAGAGCCGCCCCGGCGCCATCAGCTGGTGGAGAAGTCATGTGAAACGCATCGCCGCTCATGCCAAAACCGTTGATTTCAGCATAAATTTTTGCACCACGGGCTTTGGCGTGTTCATACTCTTCCAACACCATAATACCGGCACCATCACCGATGACAAAACCATCCCGGTCTTTATCCCAAGGACGGCTGGCAGCAGTGGGGTCATCGTTGCGGGTGGACAGCGCCTTGGCTGCAGAGAAGCCCCCCACACCCAAAGGACAGGTCACATCTTCTGCACCGCCAGCCACCATGACATCCGCATCGCCATAGGCAATGGTACGGGCAGCAAAACCGATGTTGTGCACCCCGGTGGTACATGCGGTGGTCAGGGCAAAATTGGGGCCGGTCATGCCGTATTTGATGGACAGATGTCCGGCAATCATGTTGATGATGGTACTAGGCACAAAGAAGGGGGAAATCTTGCGTGGGCCACCATTCAAGTAAGCGGCATGGTTATGTTCAATCAGCCACATGCCCCCCATGCCGGCACCCACAGCGGTGCCCACTCTGGTAGGGTCTTCCTGCGCCATGTCCAAACCGGAGTCTTCCACGGCCTGAATGCCCGCAGCCATGCCGTACTGAATGAACAGATCCATTTTCCGGGCATCTTTTTTGGAGATGTATTGCTCGGCATCAAAATCTTTGACTGAACCACTGATGCGGGTAGCAAATGCACTGGCATCAAATTTGGTGATGGGGGCAATGCCACTTTGTCCGGCCAACAGCGCCTGCCAGCTGCTGTCAACGGTATTACCCACAGGTGTTACCAGCCCAAGGCCGGTAATGACGACTCGACGTTTTGTCACGGTAATCACCTTTGTTTAGCGAATGGGTTGAAGAAAGAAGTGTGCTTTTACACCGTTAAACTCATTTTTTTGCCAAGGGTCATGTTTTATGAAGGCTTAATGAGTCAACCAAGGGTGTAAACAAAAACAGGCGGCATATTGCCGCCTGTTTTCAGGAATTCAGTATTACTGATTCTTGGAAACGTAATCAATTGCTGCCTGAACAGTAGTGATTTTTTCAGCTTCTTCATCAGGAATTTCGGTATCAAACTCTTCTTCCAGAGCCATAACCAATTCAACGGTGTCCAGAGAATCTGCACCGAGATCGTCAACAAAAGAAGCTGCTGGCTTAACGTCTTCTTCTTTAACGCCCAGTTGCTCTACAATGATTTTCTTCACACGTTCTTCGATGTTGCTCATTAGTTTTCTTTCCTATTCAAATTACGCACTTGCGTAAGATTGCGAGTAGTTTATTAGATTCGACCAACATTGCAAGCCCCGTTTTCGTGGTCTAACCACGATTTAAGGCTCCAATTATTGCAGATCACCATCTAATTGACGACAGATCCCTGCAATCACCATTAAACCATATACATGCCACCGTTCACATGCAAGGTTTCCCCTGTAATGTATGCGGCGGCATCTGAAGCCAAAAACAGCACGGCATTGGCGATTTCTTGGGCCTGTCCCAAACGCTCCATCGGAACTTGGGACATGATGGCTTGTTGCTGTTCTTCGGTCAGCTCATCTGTCATATCCGTCTGGATAAAACCGGGCGCAACAGCATTAACAGTGATTTGACGGGAAGCCACTTCTTTGGCAAGAGACTTGGTAAACCCAATCAAACCGGCTTTGGCCGCTGCATAATTAACCTGACCAGCATTACCCATGGTACCAACAACAGAACCAATGTTGATGATCCGTCCATGGCGTTTTTTCATCATTGCCCGCAAAACAGGCTTGGACAACCGGAAAAGCGATGTGAGGTTGGTATCCATGATGGATTGCCATTCTTCATCTTTCATCCGCATTAACAAGTTATCACGGGTGATCCCAGCGTTGTTCACCAGAATATCAATATCTCCGGCTTTTTCTTTGATCGACGCAAATAAATCGGCAACAGATTGTGGATCTGTGACATTCAGCACTAAACCGTAACCGTTATCGCCCAAATAAGTGTCAATTGCAGCGGCCCCGTTGGCACTGGTGGCCGTACCAATAACGGTGGCGCCCGCCTCAACCAGGGTGGTGGCAATGGCTTTGCCAATGCCCCGGCTGGCACCGGTCACCAATGCCACTTTGCCGGATAAATCCATCGCGATGCTCATGAAAGCTCCTATTATTCGGTTAATGCTGCAAGGGCAGCTGCAGTATTCACTGCCTGGGCAGTCAATGATTTATTGATACGCTTGGTAAGCCCGGTCAGCACTTTGCCCGGCCCCATTTCCAGTAGCTGAGTCACACCATCCGCTGCCATTTTCTCAACGGTTTCCGTCCAGCGAACCGGACTGTGGAGCTGGCGTACCAACGCGTCTTTAATTGCCTCTACATCTTGAGGGCAAGCCACATCCACGTTATTAATCACGTGGATTGCTGGCATTGAGAATTCAATCTCTGCCAAGGCTGCGGCCAGTTTTTCCGCTGCAGGCTGCATCAAGGCACAGTGAGACGGCACGCTGACAGGCAAAGCCACGGCCATTTTGGCGCCAGCAGCTTTGCACGCCGCTGCCGCACGTTCAACCGCGGCTTTTTCACCCGCAATCACCACCTGCCCCGGGCTGTTGAAATTCACGGGGCTAACCACCTCACCCTGGGCAGATTCCTGGCAAACATTGGCGATGGTGTCATTATCAAGGCCAATAATCGCAAACATGGCGCCACTACCGGCAGGTACGGCTTGCTGCATTAACCGTCCGCGCAGCTCCACCAACTTCACGGCGTCTTTAAACGCCAGCACTCCGGCACATACCAGGGCTGAATATTCCCCCAAGCTGTGCCCGGCCATTACGGTTGGCAAGGTTTTGCCGCTGGCAGCATATGCCCGGTATAACGCGACGGATGCGGTTAACAAGGCTGGCTGGGTTTTATCGGTTTCATTCAAGGTTTCTGCAGGCCCTTGCTGCACCAATTGCCACAAATCGTAGCCCAGTACCTCACTGGCCTCGGCAAAGGTTTCTGCCACTATTGGGTATTGCTCTGGCAAGTCAGCCAACATTCCCACACTCTGGGAACCCTGTCCCGGGAAAACAAAAGCAATGCTGTTCATAATGATTAACCTTTTATGTAAGAAATCAGTTTGACGATATGACGCCCTGCCAGCCTTTGGCCATCAAGGCGTGCACGCGGCGTAAAACGCCAGGTGACTAAAAGCGAATTAATGCGCTGCCCCAGGCAAATCCTGCCCCAAAGGCTTCCAGCAATAACAGTTGCCCACGTTGGATACGACCATCCCGCACCGCTTCATCCAGTGCAAGCGGCACGGATGCGGCAGAGGTATTGCCGTGTTTATTCAAGGTAACGACAACTTTATCCATGGACAGGCTCAATTTGCGAGCAGTGGCAGTTATGATGCGCAAATTGGCCTGATGAGGCACCAGCCAATCGATATCGGCTTTATCCACCTGGTTAAGGCGCAATGTTTCAGTGACCACATGGGACAACTGGGTCACGGCCACCTTGAATACGTCATTGCCTTTCATGGTCATGAAGCCCACGGCCTCGGAGGATTCTCCGGCACGGGGCGGAAACGAGCACTTGAGCAAATCTCCTTGGCTGCCATCTGCATAAAGATGAGTGGCCACAATGCCAGGCTCATCACTGGCGCCCACCACGGCAGCGCCGGCGCCATCACCAAAAAGAATAATCGTGCCACGGTCTTCCGGCTGACAAAAGCGGGAGAGGACATCAGCACCAATGACCAGCACTTTTTTGGCGTTACCCGCTTTAACGAATTGATCCGCAATGGACAAAGCGTAAATGAAACCGGAACAAGCAGCGGCCACATCAAAGGCAGGTACTGGCGCAATGCCAAGACGGGCCTGGATTTCACAGGCAGCGGCGGGGAAAGCGTTGGCAGAACTGGTGGTGCCACATATGATCAAATCGATTTCACTGGCGTCAATGCCAGCCATCTCAATGGCTTTCACGGCGGCGTTGTATCCCATGGTCGCCACGGTTTCATCACCGGCGGCGATACGGCGCTCTGAAATACCTGTGCGTTCAACAATCCACTGGTCACTGGTTTCCACCATTTTTTCCAGATCCTGATTGCTACGCACCTGCGCCGGCAGATAACTGCCAGTGCCAAGAATTTTTGTATGCATAGGAGAAATCAGCTATTGATGTCTAAAAGTATCGACTCGAGACGCTGTTCTATCATCTCAGGCAGCCGACGTGTTGCTTCCGTTACTGCCAGGCCAATGGCCTGTAAAAATGCAGCTTCATCCGCATTGCCATGGCTCTTCACCACGATGCCGCGCAATCCTATCAGACTTGCGCCATTATAGTGGTCGGGGTTCATTTGCCGCAGAACGGACTGAATACTCGGCGCCAGCATTTTTGCCAGCAGGCGAATAAAAAATCCCCGGGTCAACCCCTGTTTGAGTTGGTGTAAAAGCAGCCGGGCAATGCCTTCGGAAGTTTTAAGGGTAATATTGCCCACAAAACCATCACACACTATCACATCCACATTACCATAGTAGATTTCATTGCCTTCAATAAAACCCTGGTAATTAATCTGCGGTGTATGGGTGAGTAACTGCGCTGTTTGCTGTACCTGCCCGGTCCCTTTAATCTCTTCACTGCCCACATTTAACAGGGCTACCGAAGGGTGCTGTTTTTTGGTGACCGCTTCACACAACACCGACCCCATCACCGCAAACTGGAACAGGGTTTCAGCATCGCAAGAGACATTGGCCCCCAAATCCAGCAGATATACCGGCTTGTGATTGATGGTGGGCAAGCAGCTCACTAACGCCGGCCGGTCAATACCGGTCAGGGTTTTCAGCACCACTTTGGCCATGGCCATCAAGGCACCGGTATTACCGGCACTGACGCAAGCATCCGCTTGGCGTTCTTTCACCAAATCCAGGGCAATACGCATGGAACTTTGTTTGCGGCAACGCAGGGCAAAAGCGGGTTTATCCCCCATCTCCACTTTTTCGGGAGCATGCTGGATGGAAATTCGGGCGGTTATCTCGCGGTTAAACGAAGATAATAAAGGCGTGATCTGGTTTTCATCGCCAACCAGGATCAGTTTGAGATGTGGATATATTCTGAGTGCCTGCACAGCGGCAGGCACCGTAATACGGGGGCCATGATCGCCACCCATAGCATCCAACGCAAGCGTCAGATCTGTCATAAGACAATCAACAAATTACTTGTTGACTACCTTTTTGCCGCGGTAGAAACCGTCAGCAGTGACATGATGACGACGATGAACTTCGCCGGTGGTTGCATCTACTGCCAGCTGAGCAGTGCTCAGAGCGTCATGTGAACGACGCATACCGCGTTTTGAACGGGATTTTTTGTTCTGTTGAACAGCCATTGATCTGTCTCCTGGATTACTTGCTCTTCAGTTTTTCTAACACTGCAAACGGATTTGGACGACCTTGCTGAGCGTCTTCAATCTCGCCGACGGCCATATCGTTGGAACCCACATGACATTCTGCAATGTCATGAGACGGTACCAATGGCACAGCCAGGATTAATTCATCTTCAATCATTGAATGAAGACGAACTTCGCCAATTTCATTACACTCAATAGGATCGTACGCTTCCGGGAGCTCATCGACTTCTGCCTGTGTCCGACAAGGACTAAAGCAAAATTCGACCGTAACCTCCGTGGTAAACAGCGTCATGCAGCGTTGACATAACAGAGTGAGCTCCGTCACAGCCTTCCCTTTCAGGTAGACTATCCCCTGTAAATCCACACCGCACTCAAGCGACACTGCCACATCGGAACAGTCGCCGGCACATAATTCGTTCAATCTTTTCAGCACTTTAGCCGATATCATCCCCTGATAACTCAGGCGACTGGTTGCAGCACGAATAGGATCGATTGAAACCGGTATCTTTACTGTTTGCATAAGCAGGCGCGCATCTTATAGTTTGGAGCCGACGGAGTCAAAGAAAAAATAGCGCCAGCATGAATAAATTCCCGTCGCATCGCCTTATCTTCCGCATACTCGAAATTGACGGGGACGAATTTTACTGCAAGGCATGGCTACTGTACAAGCCACTGCCGCATAAAATAAAAGCGATCAAATAACGGAAATTACCGCGCCCGTGGCGTTACGCAAACAGATACAATAGGCTAAAAGCGATGACAGCGGCAATTTCAAGCGTCAGAGCCACCGGAAACCGGCATGCCCGAAGCGAGAACGCCGGTTTAGCCCGCCGTTAACCATTATAGCGCTTTGCCCGTTACACCATGACTTACCCCGTATCAGCCGAGCTGATCATGCTGATCATTAAGGAGCACCGTGTCCCCTACATTTTCTGCCATCAAGCCTGCCATTCCCCTGGTGCTGGCTTCCACATCCGTCTCTCGTTACGCCTTGTTGCAAAAGTTGGGACTGGAATTTACAACCTGCGCACCTGACGTGGATGAAACCCCCATGCCGGGGGAATCGGCCCAGAGTCTGGTAAAACGCCTCGCCGTGAGTAAAGCCAAAGCCGGTGGCGCCAGTTTTCCTGGCGCGCTCAGCATCGGCTCAGATCAAGTGGCGGTCATTGATGGCCAGATCATGGGGAAACCCCTGACAGAAGAAAAAGCCCGGCAACAACTTGCCAGGGCCGCAGGGAAAAGCGTCACCTTTTATACGGCGCTGGCCTTGCACGATGGCCGCTGCGGCGATACCGAGGTGATACTGGTGCCCTTTACAGTGCATTTTCGCCAGCTGACAACGCAACAAATTGCCAATTATGTGGCTCGGGAGCAACCCCTTTATTGCGCAGGCAGTTTTATGTGTGAAGGTTTGGGCATTGCCCTTTTCAGCCGTCTGGAAGGTGATGACCCCAATGCCTTGATTGGCTTACCACTCATCGCCCTTACCCGCCTGTTGGCCAATAAGGGCATTGACGTGCTCGGGGCCTAAGGCTGCTGCAACCAAGGCAGCAAGGCTAAAGGTTCGTTGATGATTTGCTTTGGATGCTGGCTTTGCAGTTGCTCACGGCTGTGAGCCCCGTAACTGACGCCTACCGCCGCCACACCGGCGGCATGGGCCATCTGCATATCCAGCATGGAATCACCAATCATCAATGCCCGCGGGGCCGCCACACCGGTAACGGCCAATAGCTGCTGCAGCATGTCAGGATGGGGTTTACTGTGCGCCTCATCGGCGCAGCGGCTATGGCTGAAAAACGGCAGCAAGCCGGTTTGCGCCAAGGAGCGGTCTAATCCGGGACGGGATTTCCCGGTGGCAACGGCCAATTGATAATCCTGCTGCTGCAAGCTGCTCAGTAATTCAGGGATCCCCTGATATAACGGAATGGCGATATGGGCCTGCCGCTGGTAGTTGTCCCGGTAGCTTTGTTGCAGCAATGGATACTCGGTTTCGGGCCGGTCGGGAAACAAGGTCAGCATGGCCTGCTCCAGTGACATGCCGATAATATCCCGCAGCGCGGATTCTGGCGGTTGATGCAGGCCCATCTCGCGGGCAACATTCCGCAAACACCCTAAAATCCGGCCGATGGAGTCCATCAGGGTGCCGTCCCAGTCAAAAATGATCAGATCATAATTTTTCATCAGTGCCACTTCGTATGGATAGGTTGAAGGGTTACACCCGCGTCAGCTTGTTGAGCAGTTGTTGCAAGGCATCATCCAGCGGCGCTTGCACTTCGGTGGTCACTTCGCTGTCAGGATGGATGAAACGCAGCTGGGCTGCGTGCAAGAACAACCGCTGCAACCCTAATGCACGCATGCTGTCATCAAATTTCTGCTCGCTGTATTTTTCATCACAGGCAATGGGATGGCCGGTATACTGGCAATGCACACGGATCTGATGGGTGCGCCCGGTAAGCGGACTGGCCTTTACCAATGTGGCCCCATCATAACGCTGCATAATGCGAAAATGGGTTTCTGAAGGTTTCCCTTCGCTGTTTACCCGCACAATGCGCTCACCGGAAGGCAGCGTGATTTTCAGCAATGGCGCCTTGACCACCCGATCATGGCTTTGCCATTCTCCGCGTACCAAGGCCAGATAGTCTTTTTGCATCTGTTTGTTACGCAACTGGGCATGAAGATGACGCAAGGCACTGCGTTTTTTGGCCACCAGCAACACGCCGGAGGTTTCTTTATCCAGACGGTGCACCAACTCCATGAACTTCTGCTGCGGGCGCAATGAGCGCAACGCCTCAATCACACCGTAATCCACGCCACTGCCACCATGAACGGCAATGCCCGCTGGCTTATTGAGTACCAGGATATGCTTGTCTTCAAACAGAATGCGATCTTCAAGCTGAGACACCCGGTGCAGATTGGCAGACGGAGCCTGTCGGTGGTTGTCTTCACTCACCCTGACCGGCGGGATACGCACCACATCACCAATATTCAGTTTGTACTCCGGCTTAATCCGCCGTTTGTTCACCCGCACCTCACCTTTACGGATGATGCGGTAAATCATGCTTTTGGGTACGCCTTTAAGTTTTAACAACAGAAAATTGTCAACCCGCTGACAGACATTGTCTTCATCGATGGTCAGCAGTTGTACCTGTCGAATGGTGGATTCTTGATTGTTCATAGTACACGCGAGATAAAAGAAAGCGCCTCATTGTACATGATGTCTCGCTATTTGATTGCTCTAATTTTTCATTTCGGCTATATTTCAGCAGCGAACATTGACTTAACACCGCCCCCATGGGGATTCGGTTACTGTTCACTTTCTGGTCAACAGGAAGTTTGCCTTAGAAATTTTGGTAGCATCTCATTGATTTGCAGGCTGTTGTTAAAAGCATTGAATGACAAATAGGGCTTTTACAGTCAAACCAACAAAGAACAAGTATTTTAGGCTTTCTTCATTAAACGCCAGAGCACTTTAAAGAATTTTATTATTAACCAGTTATCAAACGATTACGTCTGAAATTGGCATTACTGGACGAAATGTAAAGAATTTATGGGGTTGGTTGATGTTTTACAACGAATTCCTTGTTTTTGTAATCATTGAAAATAAGCCATAAATAGGATGCGACACGCAGCGACTGCGTCTAACAGCAATGCGCACCTCCTCGCCTGGGACCCCTGCCGTGAGGCACAGGTATGAATAACCCAAGGCCCGTAATGCAGCGACAACGTGATGTTTGATGACCTATTGAGAAGAATAACGTCATCATGAAAAGGATGCTAATCAATGCAACTCAGTCTGAAGAGTTGCGTGTTGCTCTCGTAGACGGACAACAATTATATGATCTGGACATTGAAAGCCCCGGTCATGAACAGAAAAAAGCCAATATTTACAAAGGTAAAATCACCCGCGTAGAACCCTCCCTCGAAGCCGCATTTGTTGACTATGGCGCCGAACGCCATGGTTTTTTGCCGTTGAAAGAGATTGCCCGGGAATACTTCCCCAAAGGCTACTCCTTCCAGGGGCGCCCCAGCATCAAGGAAGTGGTCAGCGAAGGCCAGGAAGTCATTGTCCAGATTGATAAAGAGGAGCGCGGCAACAAAGGCGCGGCTCTGACCACCTTTATCAGCCTCGCCGGCTCCTATCTGGTGTTAATGCCCAATAATCCTCGTGCAGGCGGCATTTCCCGACGCATTGAGGGCGATGAACGTACCGAGCTCAAAGAAGCCATGTCAGAACTGGAAGTGCCCAATGGCATGGGGCTTATCGTTCGTACCGCAGGTGTGGGCAAAGCCGCTGCTGAGCTGCAATGGGACTTGAAAATCCTGCTGCAACACTGGGCTGCCATTCAGGAAGCGGCTGCCAGCCGTCCGTCACCATTTCTGATCCATCAGGAAAGTAACGTCATTGTACGGGCAATCCGCGATTATCTGCGCCGCGAAGTGGGTGAAATCCTTATCGATCACCCCAAAGTGTATGAACGCGCCAAAGAGCATGTTGCCTTGGTACGCCCAGATTTTGTGGAACGGGTGAAACTGTACAAAGCGGAAGTGCCGCTTTTTACCCATTACCAGATTGAGTCTCAAATCGAATCCGCCTTCCAGCGGGAAGTGCACTTGCCTTCCGGTGGTTCCATTGTTATCGACCCCACCGAAGCCCTGACCTCCATCGACATTAACTCCGCCCGAGCCACCAAAGGCGGTGATATTGAGGAAACCGCGCTTAACACCAACCTGGAAGCCGCCGATGAAATCGCCCGCCAGTTACGCTTGCGCGACTTGGGCGGATTGATTGTTATCGACTTCATTGACATGACCCCGGTACGCCACCAGCGTGAAGTGGAAAACCGCCTGCGCGATGCCGTGCAGCATGACCGGGCCCGCATCCAGTTGGCGCGCATCTCCCGCTTCGGCTTGATGGAAATGTCACGGCAACGGTTGCGTCCGTCACTGGAAGAATCTGCAGCACACATCTGCCCCCGTTGTCACGGCCAGGGCACTATCCGTGGCACCGAATCCTTGGCGCTGTCCATCTTGCGCCTGATTGAAGAAGAAGGGATTAAGGACAACACCACACAGATTGAAGCCATTGTGCCGGTAGATGTGGCGGCGTTCCTGCTGAATGAAAAACGCAAGGCCATCCGCATTACCGAAGAGCGTCACAAGGTTGAGGTGTACATCATTCCTGATCCCAACATGACCACCCCGGATTATCGGGTTGTGCGCCATCGCAGCGATGATGAAATAGATGAAGCCAGCTACAAACGGGTTGAAGCGGTAGAACCGCAGCTCTATGAGCCACGCAAACTGGAACGCGCTGCAGCGCCACAACCGGCCCTGAGCGGTTTTGCCACACCGGCAGCCCCCGTGATCACCACGCCGGCAAAAGCCGCCACCAGCAAGAGTGAGCCAAAAGCGGCACCGGCACAAAGCCAGCCTGGCTTGCTTGGCCGCCTGTTCAAGGCCCTGGCCAACATGTTTGCCGGCAGCGACACTGAAACCGCCGCCACGCCAGAAAAACCCAAAACGGCCAAACGTCCTGACAGCGACAACAAACGCCGTCAGCCTCGCAACAATGAACGCGGAGATCGCAACAACCGTCGGCGCAAGCCTACCGACAAGCCACAGCAAAGCGATGACAATGCCATTGCCGCTGATGACGCCAAAGCGAACAAGTCACGCCGTCCAGCCGCCGGGAAAAACACCCGCAACACTGACAAGGATGACAACCGCAAGAGCCGCGACACTAAAAACGAGCCAGCGCGCAAAACCGAGCCGAAAGCCGCTGAACCTAAACAGGAAGTGGTACGTGAACGCCGTCAACGCCGGGATCTGCGCCGCAAGGTGCGCATTGAAAAGCAGCCTGCAGATGAGCTTGAATTGCAGACTGCCGCTGATGACACCGCCGCTGTCGCCAACGTGGAAAAGACCGTGAGCCCACGTCAGGAAAATGCGACTCGCCGTAACCGTAAAGCCGAGGTTGCAGACACAGCGGCTGATGCCAAAAACGTTGCCACCATCGCGGAAGCAACCGCTGATAACGCAGCCAACGAGACTGCCGCTGACAAACGCCCGGCCGAACCGGCTAAAGCGCCAGTAGCGGCCAGCACCGCGCCGGCTAGCGACCTTGAGCCAGCCAGCACCCCTGAAGCAACCGGCACTGAGCAGCCCACAGAACCTGCCAAAGCGGATGCCGAAGATGATGGCAACAACAAACGGGACGGTCAGCGCCGTAGCCGTCGCAGTCCGCGGCACCTGCGTGCTGCAGGACAACGTCGCCGCCGTGATGACAGCAATAAAGACGCCATCGCCACTGAAGACAATGCTCAGGCCTTAGCGCCAGCAACCGTGCCGCAAGCAAGTGCTGAAACAAGTGCACAAGTGAGCACTGACGAGCGCCAAGCCGCTGACGAGAGCCAAGCAAAGGCACCGGTACAGCAGCAGATGAGCTTTGCAGAAAAACCTCAGGTTGAACACGCCGAAAAGCCTCAGGAGACTGATAGCGCCGCTGCGGCCCCGCAGTCTGAAACGGATGCGGCTGAAACTGCCACTACTGAAGCCGTGGCTGATGTCACTGCCCCAGCGATGGCCAATGCTGCAGCAGAAGTTGACAGCCAAGCCAAACACGAGGCAAAACCCCAGGCTACAGCCAACACTGACGCCCAGCAGCCACAAGCTCCGGCAAAGGCTGAAGCGGCACCAGAGGCAGCGCCTACCGAAAGCCCGGCGCCAACCCGCCAGGCAAGTGTTGAGGTGAAAGCTGTTACCAAAGAAGCTGTAGCCCCAACCCCCGCTGAAACTGACAAAGCGCCAGCCAAAGCAGCACCTGAGACCAAAGTAGCGGCTAAAGCGCCGGCAAAAACGGCTGCCAAACAGCCTGAAGCGGTTAAACAGCCAGTAACGGAGGTCACCGCAACGGCAGAGGTTGACAGCGAAGTGGCTCAGCTCACAGAAGCCGCAGCAGTGGTGCATGTGAACAGTGCAGCATCAGCACCAATGTCCAAGCCCGCTGCGGTTACGCCGAAAGCGATGAAGGCTGCGGCATCAGAAGTGGCAACCGCCAAGCCTCAGGCAAGTGTTGATGAAAGCGTGCAGGCAGAACCCGCTGCCAGCGCACCGGTAAGCCGCTTCAGCACCATGGTGGGTGCCAGCATGTCCAAGCCGCAGGTTGAGGCCCGCAACAAGGTTGACGTACCCCATGGTCATGAATATCAGGAGGCCGACATTGCCCCGAAACATGCCCAGGGTAATTCCGCCTCGTCCGCAATGGCAAAACCTCAGTAAAGTGAACTGTTAAGCTGAGCTTTCAATTAAAAGGCCACGTCCCGGGACGTGGCCTTTCTTTTTGAAGTTTCTCACACTTTTCCCCATCACCATTCTCTGTTAGTATGCGCGGCTTTCTTTTTAGTGACGAGAAGTCCCGTTTAATGTTTGACCTTATCCGCCATCACCATCGCAGCCACCGTGCTGACATTCTTTCCGGGTTAACCGTTTCGCTGGCACTGGTGCCGGAAGCCGTTGCCTTTGCCTTTGTTGCCCATACGGCGCCGCTAGTGGGGTTGTATGCCGCCTTCATCATGGGACTGGTAACCGCCATTCTGGGGGGGCGCCCCGGCATGATTTCCGGCGCAACCGGTGCCATGGCGGTGGTGATGACAGCCCTGGTTGACAGCCATGGCGTGCAATACCTGTTTGCTGCCGTGGTTTTGGCAGGACTTCTGCAGATAACCGCCGGCGCCTGCCGATTGGGGAAATTCATCCGCATTGTGCCCAAGCCGGTAATGATAGGTTTTGTCAACGGGCTGGCCATTGTGATTTTTCTTGCCCAATTGGGGCAATTCCAAAGCAAGGATGCCGCTGGCAACATGCAGTGGCTGGCACAACCGGCATTAATCACCATGTTATTGCTGGTCGCCCTCACCATGGCGATAATCCATTTTCTGCCAAAGCTGACTACTGCCGTTCCCTCCTCATTGGTGGCCATTTTGGTTGTGACCCTGCTGGTTGCCACACTGGATCTGGACACCCATACCGTTGTGGATTACCTGCGCAACATGAGTGGTGACAATGCCGCCACCATTGCCGGTTCGTTACCCGTTTTTAGCATTCCGTCCGTCCCCCTTAACTGGGAGACCCTTTACATCATTCTGCCTTATGCCTTCATTCTGGGATCCGTGGGGCTGATTGAATCACTACTGACATTGACGGTAGTCGATGAGATGACCCAAACCCGGGGCCAAGGCAACCGGGAATGCCTGGGCCAGGGTACCGGCAACCTCATTTGCGGTTTTTTCGGTGCCATGGGAGGCTGTGCCATGATTGGCCAGTCCATGATCAATATCAATTCGGGAGGACGGGGTCGCCTTTCCGGCTTTACGGCAGCGGTGGCCCTGCTCTGCTTCATCCTGTTTGCCTCCGGCTTTATTGAGATGATCCCGCTGGCGGCACTGGTGGGCGTGATGTTCATGGTGGTACTTGGCACCTTTGAATGGGCCAGCTTTAACATGATGCGCAAAGTGCCAAAACACGATGCCTTTGTGATTGTACTGGTCACAGTGGTGACCGTATTTACCGATTTGGCCATTGCGGTGTTTGTGGGGGTTATCGTATCAGCGCTGGTGTTTGCCTGGGATCATGCCAAGCATATTCAGGCAAGCCGCTCCATCACCCATGACGGCAAAACCCTGTATCAACTTAGAGGACCGCTGTTTTTCAGCTCTGCGGCTTCATTTTTGGAGCTGTTTGATGCCACTGAGGATACCCATGATGTGGTGATTGATTTTCGTGATTCCCGGGTGTGCGATCACTCGGCGCTGGAAGCCATCGACACCCTGGCAGAACGCTATCTCGCGTTGGGCAAGCAGCTGCATCTGCAACACTTGTCGGAAGATTGCCGCAAGCTGCTGCATAAAGCCGGCAACATGGTGGAGGTGGATTTGATGGCAGATCCGAACTACCGGGTGGCGGATGATCAACTGGCTTGATAACGCTTATCCTTCCGGGGCGGCAACGCCCCGGTGAGAACACTCGAGCCCGGCACCACACTCACCCATATTGCGCCATCATTTTTGCCAATCACGAAAATAATGGCGGATTTTCTCCAGCTTCGGGCCAATCACCAATGCGCAATAGGGCTGCTGTTGATGCCCGGCGTAATAATCATGATGCTCCGCCTCTGCCGGATAAAATCCCTGATAGGCACTCAGCTGCGTCACAATGCCCGCACCATACTCCCCTTGCAACGCCAACTGCTTGATGAACGCCTCCGCTTGGGCCAGTTGCTGGGCATCATGGGCAAAAATCACCGAACGGTACTGACTGCCCACATCATGCCCCTGCCGGTTAAGGGTTGTCGGGTCATGGGAGGCAAAAAACACTTCCAGTAACTGCTGATAACTGATGACGGCAGGATCATACTGAATTTGCACCACTTCCGCATGGCCGCTGTCGCCTTCACATACCTGACGGTAACTGGCCGTGTCGCTCGTGCCGCCTGCATAGCCGGGCAGTACCCGCAACACGCCCTTGAGGGATGAAAATACCGCTTCTGTGCACCAAAAACAGCCACTGCCAAACGTAGCCAACGATGTGCTGTCTGCAGCAGGTAAGGCCTCATCTGCCGCTTCAAACATCAAGGATGTGGAATTCACGCAATGGCGCAGATTTTTAGGGGTGAGGTTTTCTCCGGCAAACACATGGCCCAGATGGGCGCCGCAATGGGCACATAAAATTTCGGTGCGCTGGACATCCCGGTCCGTTTGCCTGGCAACGGCACCAGGCAATTCGTCATCAAACGCCGGCCAGCCACAATGGGCCTGAAATTTATGGGCGGCCATATACAGCGGCGCACCGCATTTGCGGCACAGATAACGCCCGGGAGCGCTGTGCTGATAATACTCACCGCTAAACGGTGGCTCAGTGCCCTTTTCATCAATCACGTAGCGCTCAAAATCAGTTAGCGGTGGCAGGCTTTTCATGTGTAACTCCCGGTGTTGATGGCTATGGGCGCTGCAATCCCTACAAGCTTTGGCCCATAATGTGATACAAATCACTTTACGTTGCCGCCATGACAACATCAAGGTAGACTTGTGCGCGAACCGGCGCCGGATAAAAACATCCACGAAAAATGCCTCTTGCGCTCTTTGCCCCTACAACACCGGCGTTCACGCTTATCTGACAATTGCAGGGTAAACATGAAACTAGAAACCATTGATTTTCGCGCACCTGATGCACCGCAACGTTTTGTTGAGTCACTGCGCCATACCGGTTTTGGGGTATTGCGCAACCATCCGATTGCCCAGCCACTGGTGCAACAAATTTATCAGGCATGGCAGGACTTTTTCCTCTCTGATGACAAAGAGCACTATCTTTTCAACCCCGGCACCCAAGACGGTTTTTTCCCGTCCAGCGTCTCTGAAACCGCCAAGGGCAATAACGTCAAGGACATAAAAGAATATTTCCATGTGTATCCCTGGGGGCAAATTCCGCCGGCCCTGCGCCGCGACATTCTGGAATACTATCAGCAGGCCACCGCTTTTGCGGCCCAGTTGCTGGATTGGGTGGAGCGCCATTCACCCGCAGAAGTGGCCCGCCATTACCACGAGCCACTCTCCCGGATGATTAAAGACAGTGATAAAACCCTGCTGCGCATATTGCACTACCCGCCCATGGACGGTCACGAACCCCCTGGTGCCATTCGTGCAGCCGCCCATGAGGACATCAATCTGTTAACCGTGCTGCCTGCTGCCAATGAGCCCGGCCTGCAGGTGCAATCCCGCGATGGCAGCTGGCTGGATGTTCCCAGTGATTTTGGCAATATCATCATCAATACCGGTGACATGTTGCAAGAAGCCTCCGGCGGTTATTTCCCCTCCACCACCCACAGGGTGATTAATCCCCAGGGCGCGGACATGGCAAAATCCCGCATCTCCCTGCCCCTGTTTCTTCACCCGCGGCCGGAAGTGGTGCTCTCGGCGCGCTATAGTGCCGGCAGTTACCTCACGGAGCGGTTACGGGAGCTCGGGGTTATCTAGTCCCCATTCCACGGCGCCTGCGGGCGCTTTTTGCCATCCACAATGCTACAATACGCGACTTTTCAGATTCAGCAGGAAATAACAATGGCGGTTCAATGGTATCCCGGGCACATGCACAAAGCCCGCAAAGAGATTGAAGAGGCAATGCCGCAGATTGATCTGGTGATAGAAGTGCTGGATGCCCGCATTCCTTACAGCAGTGAAAACCCCATGGTCGCGGCCTTGCGAGGGCAAAAACCCTGTATCAAGCTGCTGAACAAGGCCGATTTGGCAGATCCTGAGATTACCGCCCAATGGATTGACTATCTGGAGCAAGAACAAGGCGTTAAAGCCCAGGCCATCTCCACGACGCTGCAGCCAGGCGCCCTCAAGGCACTCCCGGAACTTTGCCGTAAACTGGTGCCCCAGACATCCGCCAGCGTCCGCGACATCCGCACCATGATCATGGGCATTCCCAATGTGGGCAAATCCACCATCATCAACACGCTGGCAGGACGCGTGGTGGCAAAAACCGGTAATGAACCGGCAGTGACCAAAGGCCAGCAGCGGATCAATTTGAAAAACGGCATTGTATTATCCGACACTCCCGGCATCCTCTGGCCCAAAGTGGACAACGAAGCCTCCGGCTACCGCCTGGCGGTGACCGGCGCCATTAAAGATACCGCCATCGAATATGACGATGTGGCCCTGTTTGCTGCCGGTTACTTTCTTGAGGCTTACCCGGAGCAGATGAAAGCGCGCTACAAGCTGGACGAGCTACCAGCAACCGACATTGAATTACTGGAAGAAATCGGCCGGCGCCGCGGCGCCCTGCGCACCGGGGGCTATCTGGACTTGCACAAGGCATCCGAAGTATTGCTGCACGAATTTCGCTCAGGCAAAATCGGCCTGTTGTCGCTGGAAACCCCTGCCATGGCAGAAAAGGAGAAAGCGGAAGTGGCCGAAATGCTGGCCATCAAGGAAGCCGAAAAAGAAGCCCGCCGCGCCGAGCAAAAACGCAAGCATTCGGGTAAGCGCCACTGAGGTTGCATAACGCGTCATGCCTGGGAGGCAATCGTGTCATAACGGCAGCTATGCTGCCGTTTCAGCCAGCGCGGATCTGCCCGTAAAGGCCGTCAATGGCTTGCGCCAATAAATCCAGTACCCGCTCAAATCCCTTGGCGCCACCGTAGTAAGGATCTGGCACCTCCGCACAATCAACCTTGGCAAACCCCATCACCAACGCCAATTTGTGCTGGTATTTGGCCGGGCAGCGCTGGCGCAGCGCCCCAAGATTTTGCTGATCCGCCGCCAAGATAAGATCAAACGCTGCAAAATCCTGTTCAGTCACTTCCCGGGCGCTCATTCCGGAAAAATCCAGACCACGCCGTTCTCCTGCCTGACGGGCCCGCTTGTCCGGCGCTTCGCCCTGATGAAACCCGGTAGTGCCGGCAGAGTCCAATTGTAACACCAGCCCGTATTCAGCCGCTTTTTGGCGCGCCATGGCCTCGGCACAAGGGGAGCGGCAAATATTGCCCATGCAAATGAACAATACACTGCGAACTTGGGTTAACTCAGGCAATGCAGACATACAACGCGCTCAATGTTCAAGCTAGGGTCTGGACAAGGTATCAGGTATTATCGCCGGATGTCGTGCGCCATGGGTTAATGGGTAGTCGCTTCTTACCCGAAGGAAACGGGCAAATCTGGGTTTGCCTTTACTGGTTAAACCGGAATAGGCAAAGGTAATCCAGCTGCCCACTTTGGGCGGGTTTGCCCGCTGCGCATCGCTAAAACCGGTACCGATACGAAACTGTACCCCGGCGGTGTTTTCCACCAGCAGGGATCCCATCATCCCCTGATACTTACCCTTCCCTCGGAAAATGGCCAATACCCGGGCATCATCATCCACCACCGCCTTGAGTTTGAAAAGGTTATTGCTGCGACCACTGCTGTAAAGCGCATCACGGCGATGCAACATCAACCCTTCGCCGCCCTGGGATAATATCTGACTGAGCCAGGTCTGCAGCGCCTCATTATCCGCCACATCCCGTTGGGGGATCACCTGCAGGTAAGGCGTAAGGGCATCATACCTGGCAAATTGCTGATAGCGACTGGCAAAATCGCCCTTAAGGGTAGGTGCATCAAACAGGTACAGCTTAACTTCGCGCCATAAGGGATTATTGCCCGAGCTTCGGGCAACGGCCGACACTTTATCAAAACTGCCGTACCCCGCCCACAGTTCACCCTCTAGCGGTAGCGCTGGAAACCCCTTAACAAACCAGTCTGGCGCATCAATACGCAACCCTGAGCGACTCAGCAGCTGCTTGCCATCCCAGCGGGCCCGTACCCCATCGAGTTTTTCACTCACCAGAAAACTGCGGACATTTTCCTGGGCCGCCCAGGATTTGGCCAATTCTGGCGAAGGCATGGTGGCGCTAACGGCTGATGCGGCCCAAAAACAGAGCCATAACAGGACAAACTTGATGCCGTGAAAGGCACGGAATGGTATTGGTGGCATTGGAGCACTCCTATCCTTAAGCATTAAGACCACGGGACTCAAGGATGGTGATTCCTCCGCGGTTTACATCGCTGGTTTTAGTTATGGTAATGACCAACGAACGTGACGGCGATTGGTAACAGTGTAGTGTATTAGTCACCTCTGTTTTTATAGTGGCTGTATATGACCCCCTTATGACGGCTGCCGTCATGGGGGAATCTTCCAATGGCGCTGTTACTTAAAAAATCAGGTGGTATACTGTCGCGGTTTTTTACCGCAATTCATATTATTACAGCTGTTTGCGGTGTTTCTGTAGCTTTTTATTCCCATACGGATCACATTCTAAATTATGAAACCAGCCAATAACCACGGTATTAAACGCATTTTCCGCGCTACCGGCTTTTCCATGCAGGGATTGAAATCTGCCTGGGTGCACGAAGCCGCCTTTCGTCAAGAGTCCATTCTGGCATTGTTGATGCTGCCATTTGCCTTGTGGGTCAACGTGCCTACGGTGGAAAAATTATGGCTGATCCTGACCATATTCCTGGTATTGATTGTGGAGCTGCTCAATTCAGCCGTGGAAGCCGTGGTGGATCGGGTGGGAGACGAGTATCACCCGTTAAGCGGCCAGGCGAAGGATATTGCGTCCGCCGCAGTATTTTTAAGCCTGTGTTTATGCGGGATCACCTGGCTGGTGATCCTCTGGCCCTTGCTCAAAGCCTCCATGTAATGCAGCGGCGGTTCACTCGGCTTGGGATTTGAGATAATTGACCGCCAAAATGATCTGCGGCAGTCTTTCGTTACCACTGAGGTAAGACACGTAAACACTGCGGCTCACCGTGGCTGCACCGGGCACCCGGTGTAACTGCCCCTGTGCCACATAAGGCTGTACCATTTTTTGCGGCAGAAACGCACAGCCACCATTGTTGAGCAAAAAATCCAAAGCGATTCTGGCTGAGCCGGTATGCAATACCGGCAGGGGCAACTCGCTGAAATTGCGGGCATGCTGGATATTGAAAGCCGTGCCCCAATCCACCTTGATGTATTGCTGCTGGCGGGTGTCTGCCAGTGTTTCAAGCGGGCTGGTACTGACCAGGGTCAGCACGATTTCCCCCACCTGCAGCAATTCAAACTCCTCAAGCTTGGGCGGGTCAAAGGAAATGGCCAAATCCAGTGCCCGCTCCATGAGTTGCCGGGTCATCACGGCTTGATGCTGCACTTCTGTACGCAGCGCCACGCCCGGCAGTCCCCGATGAAGCCCTTGCAGATAATCCTGCAGGTAGGCATCCCAGATGTTGGGGGCCGCCCCGATGGCCAGTTGCACCGATTGCACCTGACTTAACGACACATCCTGTTTGGCCCGCTCCCAAGCCAGCAATACGGCTTCAGCATGTACCAGCATGCGTTCACCGGCAGGGGTCGGCTGGATGTTATTGCGCTGGCGTTCAAACAGCTCAACGCCCAGAATGTTTTCTAACTGCTTTACCCGGAAAGAGACGGCACTGCGGGTGAGGTAGAGATTTTCCGCCGCCTTGCCAAAATGCCGGGTATGGGAAACTTCCAAGAACGTCTTGAGCAGATCGGTATCCATAAAATTCTTTATTAAACAAGACAGATTTATTAATTCATCGAGCAATAATACTAGTCAAGGCGCAACTTGAACATCTATTCACGGGGTAATTTTTACCGGCATCCACCGGCGGATGGCATGTTCAAGACGGGAAAACTGCAGGTAACATCAGGTCATGGCAGAAACCTTGATAAACGATGGAATAGCAGCGAAAAGTAATGAAGCAACAAGGGGGCATTTATCCATACACTGTTGCGGTATGGATAATGCCCATTCTTTTATAGATAACGATGTTAACGGCCGTCTTGGGCACGGCGCTTTTTAAAATCGGACGCTTCCAGCCACTTGGGCCAATCACGGTTGTTGGCCAGTTTATCGAGAATGTCACTCATCAAACTCAAATCCTGGGCCACTCCGCCAAGATCCCAGCTGGCTTCATAGCGGTCAGCCGGTTGATGATATTTGTGGGCAATATAATCCGGGTCGGTATCCCCAAGGCTCAAAAACAGCAACCCCGGAACGCCCTCTTTTGCCAGGGCGAAATGATCCGAGCGGAACATCAGGCCATTTTGCGGGCGGGGATCCGGCTTGATGCTTCGCCCCTGCCCCTTGGCCGCCTCGGCCAGATAATGCTCCAGCTGTGAAACGCCATCGCCATAACGCAACACATAGGATGTGGCCTTGCCCACATTCATGCCGTCAATATTCAGCAGCGCCACCAGCTGCTTGGTTGGCACCGGCGGATGCTCGGCAAAAAACTGAGCCCCCAGCAACCCGTTTTCCTCCGCAGTAAAACTGGCAAATAAAATCGAGCGCTTGGGGGCGGCGGCCCCTTTTAGCCCTTTAAAATGTTGCGCCAATGCCAATACGCCGGCCACACCGGAGGCGTTATCCACCGCGCCGTGATAAATGGCCTCTTTACCGTCAACCAGGGTTTTCCCCAGATGATCCCAGTGGGCGTGCATCACCAACCATTCATCGGGATGTTCAGTGCCGGGTAACAGCCCTGCCACATTATGAGATGTGGCCAATTCAATGGTGTTATCCAGCGTTAATGACGCTTTTAGGGGTAACGGTACCGCCTTGAACCCCGGCAACAGTGCCTGGCGTTTGAGTTGTTCAAAATCCAGCCCCGCCGCCTTGAAAACCTGCTGGGCAACACCATGCTGCATCCAGCCCATCACCCCCACATGGGACAGGTTATGGTTGTCGTCCACCAGCGTGTATTTGCTGTTGGTGTTACTGCTTTGCACCACATTCCAGCCATAGGCGGCCGGTGCGGTTTCGTGCACGATAAACACCCCTTTGGCACCTTGGCGGGCGGCTTCTTCATATTTGTAGGTCCAGCGGCCATAGTAGGTCATGGCATTACCTTTGAATATGCCGGGTTCCTGAGTGGCAAAACCGGGGTCGTTTACCAGCACAATCACGGTTTTACCGGCAACATCCACGCCTTCATAGTCGTTCCAGCCGTATTCCGGAGCGTTGATGCCGTATCCCGCAAACACCAGCTCACTGTCATCCAGGGTGACCTTGGGCACAACCTGCTCCGTGCGGGCGGTAAAATCCCGGCCGTTGGCAAACATCATATTGCCGATTTTCAACTGCATCTGCTGATTGGCGCTAATTTTAGCCATGGGAACGGCCTGGATATAGCTGTCGCCGAATCCCGGTTGCAACCCCATCGCCCGATAGGTTTTTTCCAGATAGTCGATGGTGAGCTGTTCACCACGGGACAACGGCCCGCGACCTTCAAACGCATCGCTGGCCAATGTTTTTACCTGTTCCCGGTAGCTGGCTTCATCAAAATGAAAGGGGGTGGCACTTGCCTGGACGCATAACAATGCCCCCAGAAAGCCCAGTAGATAGGAGGTTTTCACTGCTTGTCCTTACTTTCGTTATAGTTTTATTGGATTTTCATTGTAACAGCGAATATGCCGCCGACAATCGCGTTCACAAAATAACCGCCAGAAACTTGCCGACACCCCATCCTCCCGGCATATTAAAGCCAGACCCGAACAAAATTAATAACAGTGGTTCAAAGCATGACGCCATCATTACTGCAGCAAGCGACGGTTCACCTTAAACGGGCATTGCCTTTGCTGTTCAAGTATCGCATCCCGCCAACGCCCACCAACTATGCGCTGTGGTACACCTACGTCAGCGAACAAAACGAACAGTTGAATGCCCAACTTGAAGAGGCGCTGGCACACTATCATACCTGCCCGCCGTCCATTGCCGCCCTGCTGTACCAGCAGCACATCCAAGAGCCGGGGCAACTGGATGTGCTGCAGCTGCGCCAGAACATGGAAGCCATGGCAGACGAGTTATCCCTCTCGTTGAAAGATACCCGCACGGGAGCCGCTGAATTTCGCCATAAACTGGAGGGGCACCTGAACAATCTCAGCCTGCTGAAACAACCCAATCTCAGTTTGGAGCAGATGTTAGCGATGGTGAAAATGCTGGTACAAAATTCTGAGGAGATCATCGACAGCACCCAGTATTTCAGTCAGCAGCTCAACAAGGCCCAACTGGAAATTGAAAGCTTGCGCCAACGGCTTTCCAGCGCCGAGCGCGACGTCATGTATGATGCACTCACCGGATGCCTTAATCGCCGGGCGTTCAATCTGGATATTGCCGCCCTGTTACAAAGCGCTCCGTCGGGGTGTTGTTTGATTCTGGCGGACATTGATCATTTCAAGGACGTCAATGATACCTATGGTCATGTACTGGGCGATCAGGTGCTCAAGGCCGTAGCCAAAAGAATGCAGGCACATTGCCGCGATGGCAGCAAGTTATACCGCTTCGGCGGTGAGGAATTTGCCGTGCTGGTGCCCGACAGCCAACAGCCCATTGCCCGGCAACTGGCAGATGCCATGCGCCGCTCGCTGGAAAAGATATCCGTGCGGGATCGCCAGCAAAACCTGAACGTGGGCAATATCAGTGCCAGTTTCGGGGTATGTGAATGGCACCCCCATGAGCCACCGGCCAGCCTGATTGAACGCACGGATAAACGCCTGTATGAAGCCAAGCGTCTTGGGCGTAACCGGGTCATCCCCATTAACGGTGCCCGTTAACACCCCCAAAACACCGCAACGCCACCTTAACCCCTGCCCCCTGATAGACGCTGACTAGCGGGACGCATTGGCCCAGGTGGGCGCATCGCTGTCCATATTGATGCAAGGCTCGGATGGCCGGCGCAGTTTGTTCAGCACCGGATTGGCATACATGGCCAGAAAAATCGGCTGCTGTGATGGCTCAATTGCCTGCAATCGCCGCGCAAAAAGCGCCTGCTGCCCCGCATCTTCCACACTGGGAAACTCTGCGGAGTCAATCGGGTGACCGGCACTGGCCTCATACTGGCCGTATGCCAGCAGGTTGCTTGGATACAAGCGGTAGTTATCCCAAATCTGCTGATCAATGGCGGCGGCCACCGCTTCAGCATTGGCATAATCCCCAGACAATGGCTCACCAAACGCCACATGCACATGCCCTTTGAAGCCTGCTATGCCGGCGGCGATACTGGCAATATCCTCATGGGTCTGTTTATGGTATTGGCCGGTTTGCTGCACACTGAACAGCTCCTGGGTTTTCGCTTTATCGCAAGGGTCCCACTCGTAAGAGATAGACACCGGCACAATATTCAGCTCGCCGATATAATCGGCAAATTCCCGGGTTTTGGGGCGATTAAGCGCCAGCATGGAGATAATGGCCGCATTGGTGCAATCGTTGCCGTCTTTGGCGCGGCCTTCCCGTTGCGCCAGCCACACATTACTGTGTTCCTGACGCAGCGAGTGATAAATGAATGCCGATAACTGTTTGGACGCTTTGAATTTTTCCCGGGGGCTGCTGGCAGAGCGCTTCACGATGAAGCTTTTGTTAAGACGCATCAGATCCGACACGTAATCTTTGGTCAGCAGATTATCGCCAATGGCAATGCGAACCGTCGGGTGACCGTACTCAAACAGCGCCATGTTGATGAAGGCCGGGTCCAGCGCAATATCCCGGTGATTACTGATGAACAGGTAGCGTTGGTCTTTACGGAGTTTTTCCATACCGGAAAAGCTCAGCGCCGAAACCGTGCTCGCCATCATCTGCTGCATGTACTGGGCAACCACTTGCTGCACGTCATCCACGCTATGGAGCGTACTGAGCTGGCGTTGTAAATGGCGCTTCACCAACCAGGTCATCATTTTGGGCATCATGCGACTCAGGCGCGGAAAACGCCAACGCGCCAATGTTTGGCTCAATTCATGATTTTTCATGACCCGCGCCAACACTGTGGATACTTCATCGTCATGGTAGGGACGAATGTCTTCAAAAATGCCGTTTTCCGTCATTAACCGTTTTTTGCCTGCTGTTGAAATGGAAACGCCAACGAATGAAAGCGAGGGCGTGTGGAATAACCCGGCAAAATACCGGAAAGCCCAACAGATAGCTACCGCATAAAGCACAATCCGGCTATTTTATCGACGTTTTCCAACACCTTGTACCAGTGCGCCCATGACCTCAAGCAGACTGCGACAAAGGGGCAAGCGCCTCTGCCTCCACAAGAAACCGTAACGCTGCGCCGCCCCCCAAGGCATTGAACGGATAACAGGTGACCAACGTCAGCAACGATTCATCGCCGCTGGCCAACCATTGTGTTTGCGACTGGTGCACAATGCGTGCGGCACGAATGCGGTACAGGTGCATCTGCCCATCCATCGTCTGCAAACGCAGTATCTGGCCACGTTTGGCATAGGCCAGCACCGAAAAATGGGTGTCGCGATGGCCGGCAATGACCGTATTGCCCCGCTCGCCAGGATTGGCGCCCCCCAGCATTTGTGCCGGACCAAAGGCCAGGTTACGGCCGCTGGCGCCTGCCAGCACATACAATGGCGGATTGTTACCTATCCAGAGTTTGCCAAGTGGATGGGTGTCTGCCCAAAACCAGGGTTTATGGGGCTGCCTGTCCTGCAGGCTTTTGTGCCAGGCATCTTCTATCAAATATTGGGCGAACAGGGCTTTTGCCTGCATATATCCTCCTTTTGCCAGCAGCACCGCACCGGTTAACGCCAACAGGGCGATAAGCCAGATGCGGCGCCGATGCCATCTATGGGCATCAACGCGCGGCGCAGCAGACACATTAATAGGGTGATGATCATGATGGAGACGAGGCATCATTCGCGCCCCGAAAAGAGAGGCCGGCGATAACAGCCCAGCAGCAGCGCCACCAGCAAACAGCAGCTGCCCAATAACAGCCACAGGCGGCTGTTGCTGGCGGTGGCCGGCATACGCCCTGGCGGCTGCCATCCGGCCGGCAGCAGTCTTAGCACCTCACCTGTGGCGTTAAGCCGGGGGGCACTATTCACCGGGGTGACATCCACCGCCACCAGGCTGGTATACCGGCTCACCAAATGGTATTTCAGCGCCAAAGCGCTTACCTGCCGCTCGGTGTCTGTTGCATTGTCCACTGCGCGTGCCATCTCCAATGCGGCTATCTGTTGCCTGGCCCACAGCAAATCCAGCCCTTGCGATGTTTGCTCTGCCTGCACGGCCAGGGCCTGTTGCCAATGCTGACCATTGAGCAGCCCAGAGACAAATAGCGTTTGTTGCCGGTGATGGGGCTGACGGAGGCTAACCAGCAGCGGTTCTCCCAGGTACAGGTCGGGGATCTGTCTTGGCCAGTAATCCGGTGCAGAGCCATCGCCGTAACGTAGCTGCACATTAGTCAGTACGGGCTGGGCAATCTTGTGCAGTAATGCCCCTATCTTCGCTTTCACCTCCTGCATGTTGCCGATATAGGTGAATGTGCCCCGCCCAACATCCGCTGCCCGGCGCATGAAAAAGCCATTGGGCGCACTGCCAATCCCCACGGTGAAAAGGCGGCTGTTGCCCAGGCGCTGACTGATCATGTGAAACAGTGATGTTTCGTTGGCTACCGCGCCATCAGTGATGAAAATCACCTGCCGCAAGTAGGGCGCCCGCTCATGCCCTTGATCATGGTGCACTGCAGGTAACGCCTGCTCCAGTGCCAAAGCCATTTCCGTGCCACCGTTGGCTTCAAGCCCCGATACAAAGCGCCTGGCCCTGGTCATATTCGCCGGGCTGGCGGCCACGGCCCTGGTCGCCAGCGATGACACCTCCGAGCTGAAGGCCAGAATGTTGAAGCTGTCTTGTGGTGCTAGGCTTGCCAACGCATCCAGCACCGCACTTTTTGCCTGCGTCATGGCGGCGCCGCTCATGGAGCCTGAGGTGTCAATCACCAGCACCAGTTCACGGGGAAGCGGCTTTGATGACTTGACCGTCGGTGGCAACAGCATTAACAGGCTGTAATCACTGTTATCTTGCTCAGCCTGATGCAGGTGCGTCTTGTGAGTCTGTCCCCGCTGGCGGTATAAGGCCGTTTGCGGCAGTTGCCCCGCCATGGGCTGCCATTGCAGCACAAAATCACGCGAAGATGGCAATGCCTTTAGGGAAAACGCCAACCGTGATGCGGTTAATGGGGGGGATTGCAGCTCATGGCTCGGGGAGCTTAGGCTTGCCAGCGGCACCCCCGCATTAAGCTTCACCTCAATATTGGTGTGATTGGCCTGATGGGCGGCTGATGGTGCCCAGTCCGCCCACGCGGCCAATTGCCCGGCATCCGCGCCGGAGAATGCGCCATCCCCTGACATCGCCTCGGCCAAGCGTTGGCCCATCCCGGCCGGAATGTAGCGGGGAGTAAAGGTCATGGGAAAACGCACGCTGATATGGCCGTCGCGGTAATCCAACGGCTGCTGGTAACTGAATCGCACCTCAAGGGTTTCCCCGGGCGCTAGATTTGCCACCTCGGCACTGAACAGGTTGGGCCGTTGCTGTTGCAATAAACTGGCCCTTTTCCCCGCCGCCTTGGCTTGTTGGTACAGTTGCCGCGCTTGCTGCCTGGCTTTTATCTGCCCCACAATCTGCCGGGTGCCTATCTGCAGATGCAAACTGTCCACCGCGGCGTTTTCCGGCAACGGGAACACATAGCGGCCATTGAGCCACTGCCCGGTGCTATTATGGTAGTGCTGCGTCACGCTGACCCGGTTTGTCAGCCCGGTTATCTGCATGTTTACATCGGTTTCCATGGATAACGCCTGAACAGGCGCCATCCCCTGCCATTCCAGGGTGCCACTGCCCGGCCAAAGTGGATTTTCCACGAGGGCTGCAGGGCGCTGCACCGAGGCCAGTGCCGATACTGACGCCAGTAAATTCACCAGCAGCAGTGCCAGTAACAGCAGGCCGTTTGCCAAAATGAGGTTAAACCACCAATCCGGTAATCCCTGGTTGGCGACACTGCCGACTGTTAATGGCAAGCCAGCCCTTGTGGTCACAACGCCCTTTTTCATCACGCTGCCCTCTGCCTGGATTACTGTGGTTGGTGCGCGGCCAAGGCGGTATTGCCGTTTTGCAAGCGTAACGTTACCCGGCGGTCAAAAAAGTCGCTCTCATGGCTTTCTTGCGCTGTCAGCGGGGCTTGCGCGCCATAGGCGTGGCAATCAAGACGTTCGCGGTTAACCCCCTTGCTGATGAGATACTGCTGCACGGCCTGCACCCGCTGCTCTGACAATTGCTGGTTAAACGCCTCCGAACCGCGGCGATCCGCATAACCGGCCAGTGTCAGCGTCAAATCCGGTGCCAGTGTCATGGCATAGGCAATATCATCCAGCTGTTTGGCAAAATGGGGCTCAATATCCGCCGTACCGGTACGGAACTGGATATTCATCCCCACGGTAAGCTCCTCCAGCCTGGAGGTACGAGCGGTTTGCAGCTGCTCAAGTTGCCGCTTGGCTGCAACATATTGGGTTTGCAACTGTTCAAGGGATTGCTGTTTCTCTGTCAGGGCGGTGATCTGCAGCGCCTGTTGCTGCAGGTGTTGCTGCTGATCCTTGATATGCTGATCATCCCCCACGCTTTTGCCTACCAAACCGCCGCTAAACGCCCCCACAATGGCGCCCACCGGCCCGCCCACTGCCGCCCCCAGCAGCAAGCCGCCGCCAAAGCCAATGGCCGCCTCCGTTTGGTTGTCAGGTTGGGGCTGGGACACGGTTTGTGCCATGCCCGGCGCAGCTACCAATGAAACCAGTAAAAGTGTGCTGATAAGTGATTTTTTCATGCGGTGTATTCCTTGTGAATGCCATCAACCGTTGTGGTTTGGATGACACTATTAAACGCTGCTGAAATGGCGTGGGCGGGGAGCAAAAGTGGCGTGTTGGCGATGAATTGTGGCAACAAAATGGCATTTGGCTGCGGGCGCTTTTTTATCAGGCAATTTGTTGTATAGTCACGGCTAATCACTCATAACCCGGAAATCCAATGAAACGCATTGCCATCGTGGAAGATGAAGCCGCCATCCGCGAAAATTATAAGGACGTATTACAAAATCAGGGGTATAGCGTACAAGGTTACGCTACCCGCCTGGAGGCAATGCAGGCATTTCAGACCCGCCTACCGGATTTGGCCATTATTGATATTGGTCTTGGGCAGGAAATAGACGGCGGATTTACCCTGTGCCAGGCGCTGCGGGCCATGTCCGGTGCCTTGCCGATTATTTTCCTCACCGCCCGGGACAGTGACTTTGACACCGTATGTGGCCTGCGCCTTGGCGCCGATGATTACCTCAGCAAGGATGTGAGTTTTCCTCATTTGCTGGCGCGGCTGGCCGCCCTGTTTCGCCGCAGTGAGCTGGCCGACAATGACACGCTGGCCACCTCGCTCATCACCCGGGGCGCGCTTTCCATTGATGCCAGCCGCATTCAAATCTGCTGGCAGGAGGTACCCATTGAGCTGACCGTGACCGAATTCTGGATGGTGCATGCATTGGCCAAGCATCCGGGTCATGTGCGCAGTCGCAGCGACCTGATGCAGGAAGCCAAAATCTATGTGGATGACAGCACCATTACCTCTCATGTGAAACGCATCCGGAAAAAGTTTCTGGCCGTTGATCCGCAGTTTGACTGCATCGATACCGTTTATGGCATGGGCTACCGTTGGGATGGTCACGAGTGAAATTGCCGGTTTATCATCCCCCGGTTGGCATTCGCACCAAAACACTGGTGTTATCCCTGTTTTTGCTGGGGTTGCCCTGGCTCGGCTACCAGTATGTGTGGGAGATGGAAAAATACCTGCGCCACGGACAGGAAAAAACCCTGGAAGGCACCACCCAGGCACTGGCCACCGCCCTGCATGAACGCCCGAAACTGTTTGACTCCCAGGCAAGTTTTCTCAAGCAGGTGGAAAAGGGGCGCGATCTTTATGCCTTTCCGTTACGGGGGCCGATTCAGTTGGACGGCAAACTGGACGACTGGTCGGCCTATCGCGGCAAAGCCATGGATTACGGCAATGATGCCCGCATATTCCTGGCAAAAGACAGCCGCTCCCGCTTGTCGTTTCGCCATATGGTAGGCAAATACAGCGGCTATCTTTATGGCTTTTTTGAGGTCACAGACCCATGGGTGGTTTATCGCGGCCGTAACAGCTTAGCGGTGGATCGCAACGATTATCTGGATATTGCCACACAAGCGCCCGATGGCAGCTTTCATCGTTATGTGGTGGCCAATACCAAAGATGGTTGGCTCAGCAGTTACGAGTTGCCACCAGAGGCGACACCCACGGCGAAAATAACCCCGGAAAACCGCATTCAGGGACAATGGCGTAAAACCGGGCAAGGCTACAATATCGAACTGCGCCTGCCGCTGGACATGGTGGGCAGCAAACTGGGCTTTGCCATCCATGATGTCAACGACAGTAAAACCCGGCAGCTGGAAGCCATTGTGGGCACATCGGCCACCGACAGCATTGACCGGCTGGGCACAGTGTTGGTGCCATCACCGGAAATTGAAAACATCATCAAGGGCATGAGCCATAACAGCTCGCGCATCTGGGTGGTGGACATCCATGGCCGGGTACTGGCCAAATCCGGTGATATCCGTAACAGCAATGGCGTCTGGGGCGAAGTGGATGACGAGCCGCCAACTTTCTGGAGCCAACTGCAAAAAGATTATCTCAACCCTTTGTATTATAAAATATTGACGCGCCCGCCTCACGACTTCACCGATGCCTTGCAGGACTCTACCGAGCTGCAAGGCAGCCACATCAGGCAGGCGTTGGCAGGGAAACTGGCCTCAACCTGGCGCTTGACCCCGGACAACAAGGCCGTGGTGCTGTCTGCCGCCAGTCCCATCTGGATTGACAACAAAGTGATGGGCGCGGTGGTGGCCGAAGAAACCACCCACGGCATTCGCACTCTGCGCAATCGCGCGCTGGAAAAACTGTTCAATGTGATCCTGATAGTCATGAGCATTGGTACCCTGTCGCTGTTCTTTTTTGCATCCAGCATCTCCAGCCGCATCCGTACCCTCAGGGATCAGGCGGAAAAGGCCATTGACAGTCAGGGGCGAGTGCTGGATACCATCCCCCCATCTGCGGTACGGGATGAAATTGGCGATCTGTCCCGCAGTTTTGCCAGTATTGTCGCCAGGCTCGGCCAATACACCCACTATCTGGAACACATGTCATCACGCTTATCCCACGAGCTGCGCACGCCGGTCGCCGTGGTTCGCAGCTCGCTGGAGCATCTCAGTTTGCAACCTATCGACCGGGATGCAATGAAATATGTGGAGCGTGCCCAGGAGGGGGTAAACCGCCTGTCGATGATCCTGGCCAATATGAGTGAGGCCACCCGTCTGGAAGAATCCCTTAACGGCAGCGATGTGGATCAGTTTCCGTTAACCAAGGTGATCAGCGGCTGTGTGGCCGGTTACCAGATGACCTACCCTGAACAACGCTTTACCCTCAAGCTACCGGACTCCCCGCTGCCGATGCTGGGGGTTGCGGAATACATTGCTCAGCTGCTGGACAAACTCATCAGCAACGCCCTGGAATTTCACACTCCCGATACGCCCATCCATGTTGAGCTGCAACGCCTTGGAAAACAGGCAGTGCTGACCGTCACCAACCAAGGGCCCCTGCTGCCCGGCAACATGAATGAGCAAATCTTTGAATCCATGGTGTCGGTAAGGCCCGCCGGAGCCCAGGAAAAACCCCATCTGGGGCTGGGGCTCTACATTGCCCGGCTGATTGCCACCTTTCACGGCGGCAATATCAAGGCGCAAAATCTGGAAAATGGCAGCGGCGTGGTGCTGACCCTGACCCTGCCCATGGCAGGCTAACCTGAATAACTCTCAAGCTGTCGGCATCCTTTAAGCGCAAATTCAATGCTAAGATGCCCCTATGTCTAGCCTGGATGATGGCGGCCACACCAGCGCCTCATCCCCCAAGCAACAGTCCGTGAGTCATGTTATGAAAAGAGCCACCAAAATCGTCTCCCTGGGGCGGGATAAAAAATGGACCAAAGGCGTTATCAATCCCCCTGTGGTTCGCGCCTCTACCGTGGTGTTTGACAGCCTGGCACATATGGCAAAAGCCGCCGCTGGCCGTGGCCAGGGCGAGCTGTTTTACGGCCGCCGCGGTACCGATACCCATTTTGCCCTGCAAGCCGCCATTGCCGAACTGGAAGGCGGTGCCGGCACCGCGCTGTACCCGTCAGGTGCAGCGGCCATCAGCGGAGCCCTGTTATCCTTTTTGAAAAGTGGCGACCATCTGCTGATGGTGGACAGTGTGTATGAACCCACCCGGGATCTGTGTGACAAGCTGCTGGCAGGTTACGGCATTGAAACCACCTACTATGACCCCATGATAGGCGCCGGCATTGCCGCGCTCATCCGTCCCAATACCAAGGTACTGTTTCTTGAATCCCCCGGTTCCATCACCATGGAAGTGCAGGATGTGCCGACATTGTGCCAGGTGGCACACCGGCACGGGCTTGTTGTGATGCTGGATAACACCTGGTCGTCCCCCATCAACTGCCGCCCTTTTACCCTGGGAGTGGACATCTCCATTCAGGCGGCCACCAAATACATTGTGGGCCATTCCGATGTGATGATGGGTACCGCCACCGCCAATGCCCAATACTGGGAGCAATTGCGGGAAAACAGTTATCTGCTCGGTCAATGCGTGTCAGCGGATGACGCCTATCTGGCATTACGCGGCCTGCGAACCCTGGAGGTGCGCATGGCACAGCAGGCCAAAAATGCCCTGACCATTGCCCATTGGCTGGCCGCTCGCCCGGAAGTGGACCACATTCGCCATCCGGCCTTCAGCACCTGTCCCGGCCACGAATTTTTCAAACGGGATTATCTTGGCAGCAACGGGCTGTTTTCCTTTGTCCTTAAAACCGGTAATCGTCAGGCAATACAGGCTTTTGTGGAAGGCATGGCACACTTCAAGATGGGATTTTCCTGGGGGGGTTATGAAAGCCTGATTGTGGCCGAGTTCGGCATTGACAAAATCCGTACCGCTACCCGTTGGGACAGCAGCAAACCCATGTTCCGCTTGCACATAGGGCTGGAAGATCCCGAAGATTTAATCGCCGATCTTGACGCCAGCTTCCAGCGTTATCATGCCGCACTTGGTGCCTGAGCCATCAGGAATACTTGCAAGCCGATAACCGGGTGGCGCAATTGCCGCCCTTTTTGTTAGCGGTAATGAGATCATTGGGCAATTTGTAGGTGGGAGCATAGCAAACCGCACTTTGCGAATGCAGGCTTGGCTGTTATGTTGGTTAGCATAACGTGTAAAAGGAGCCCTTATGACTTGCCACCGCATTGATGAACTACTGGCGTTACTTAACCCCGCCTGGCAAAAATCACCGGATTTAAGCCTGATGGAAATGCTCGGTCAACTGGCGCAGGAGGCCGGGTATCAACAAGAAATGCAACACCTGCCGGACGATGTGCTGATCTATCAGCTGAAGATGCGTGAAGCCGATAAAACCCAGCCGATCCCGGGCTTGCAAAAAGATTATGTCGAAGACTTCAAGACCGAACTCTTGCGTGCCCGGGGCATGCTTGATGAGTAAATGACATCCACAACAATTTTCCACCAAAAAGCCGAGGGATAATCATCACTCGGCTTACATTTTTTTATCGGGTTTCAAACCCGTTTCCGGCATATGCAAAACGCTGGCAGGATGCATGAACCGCATGCTGCCAAAGCCTGACTTTTTAAGCGTCAAACATCACCAGATCAAACTCTGCCACATCCGCAAGGCGGATATAGGTCAACCCTTCAATCTTGGCAGTGGGGCGCCCGTTTTTGCCTTGGTGCCCGTTTTTGGCAGTATAGAAAAAGCCATTTTCATCGACAAAGCCCTGAGCATTACCATGATTGGATGCCCGATCATAAAAAAAGCCATTAAGGAAATAACCCAAAGGTACTTTACAGCCTTTTGCCATTAACCCGTACTTGATGTTGCGCTTCATCACGAATACTCCTTTTCAATACTATACTCCACTAATGGAGCTTAGCCTGATATTGCCAGAGTACACGAGAAACTTTGCGGTTTTGTGAAGTGTATCGGTAACCTTTAGCCCTTTTACCCGTTACCTCCCTTGCGGTACACTAACACCCCATCAAAAGTGACCGTATTACAACATATTGGTGAGTCGCCATGTTCATCGGCAATCCCCAAGCCGCACACATTATTTACCTGCCCCATTCTCCGCTATTACCGCCAAATTGGCACTGGCAACAAGCAGATGCCTGTGCGGCCATACTGCAAGCCAACTCTAACCATTGGCGTAAAATCCTGGTCATTGCCGCCAAAATATTCAGCTCCGATGACAACTGGCGCCAATTTTTACATGGCGGGTTACTTCGGGAAGTTTGCCTTTATACCGAAGCCCACTCGCAACGGCCTGTTGCCGGTATCCAGCTGTTCAGCGGCCAAGCTGTCTGTCATGCGCTGGCACTTGAGGAACACCGTGCAACGCCGCTGGCAAGCTGCCCCAAGCTTTGCCGCTTAAGCGCCAATGCCTGGTTGGTACCCTACCTGGATTACCGGCAGTTTCCCAATTGGATGATTGCCCTGTTACGCCAGCAGCTTGTTATTGCCTGATGTGAAAAATGCCATCCCGAAGGATGGCATGTCACGCTTAATCGTAAATGGTCGGAATGGGCTGGCGCTTATGTTCGGTTGCTTTGTAAATATTGATGATCCGCTCTTCAACCCCAGGCGCCACTTCTTTCCCTTCGAGAAAATCGTCAATCTGTTCGTAAGTCAGTCCCAGTGCCACTTCATCTTCCAACCCGGGACGATTGGACTCCAGATCCGCAGTGGGCGTTTTATTCACCAGCGCATCAGGTGCGCCAAGGAATGAGGCCAATTGCCGCACTTGGCGCTTGTTAAGGCCAAACAGCGGGGCAATATCGCAGGCGCCATCGCCCCATTTGGTGTAAAAACCCGTGACATTTTCAGCACTGTGATCAGTCCCGACCACCAAGCCGCCCACAATACCGGCCACTTCATATTGGGCAATCATGCGCATTCTGGCTTTCACGTTGCCTTTGACAAAATCCACTTTGGCATCATTCGGCTCCAGGATACCGGCACTTTCCAGCCCCGAGAGCACCTGATGATGCACCCCTTCCACACCGTCATGAATGTTCACGGTTACCTGACAGGAAGGTTTGATGAAAGACAGCGCCATCTGGGCTTCATCTTCGTCACGCTGCTCCAGATAAGGCAACCGCATGGCCACAAAACGGTATTCATCGCTGTGACTTTCCTGATTAAGCGATTCAATTGCCAATTGGCACAAACGTCCGGCGGTAGATGAATCCACGCCGCCACTGATCCCCAGGACCAATGCCTTGCATTTGGCTTCTTTGAGTTTGGCTTTAAGAAAGGCTACGCGACGGTCTACTTCGAACCCGGGTTCGATGACCTTCAGTACTTTCTCGCTTCGAATGATTTGTCCTTTCACGGTGTGCTCCGTCTTTTCGTTATCATGCAAAAACACAAGCGATGGCGCTGGCAACGCTTGGGCTTCTGCTTCGGGATGAATGTATCAAGTTATCTGAATGCACTTACAGCGGATTACGATAGCATAAATTCAGCCACATAAAATCTGCCACTCTGGGGATTTATCGCATCACTTGCCCGTAAGCTCGTGGCACGTCCCGCCAGCGCTCACTATTGCGTCAGGCGGTGTTAAGTAATTTCCCATTACACTGACAGGCATTGGCATTCGCCAGTGTTACGCATACACTGGCATCAGATGTAGTTAATGGAATGAATCTTATGAGAATACTGGTAGTTGAGGATGATCCGTTACTGTCTCACCACCTTAAAGTGCAGTTGAGCGAACTGGGAAATCAGGTGCAGGTTGCCGGCACCGCCAAAGAGGGGTTCTACCAGGCCACCAATTATCCCATTGATGTGGCCATCATCGATTTGGGGTTGCCGGATCAAGATGGCATTTCACTCATCAAGCAGTTACGGGATGCCGACATGAAGGCGCCCATTTTAATCCTCACCGCCCGGGTAAACTGGCAGGACAAAGTGCAAGGGCTAAATGCCGGCGCCGATGATTACCTGGTAAAACCCTTTCAGAAAGAGGAGCTGGTGGCCAGACTGGACGCACTGGTGCGCCGCAGCGCCGGTTTTGTACAGCCGGTGATCCACAGCGGTGAGCTGTCGCTGGATTTGGCGGCAAAACAGGTGAGAATGGGTGAAGAGCTGATGGATATTACCGCCTTTGAGTACCAGATCCTGGAATACCTGATGCGCCATAATCATGAGGTGGTTGCCAAACAGCGGCTGCTGGACGTGATTTATGCCGATAAGGAAGGCGATCCCAATACCATTGAGGTAATGGTCAGCCGCCTGCGCAAAAAACTCACCCGGGACGGCATTGAAAATCCCATCATCACCATTCGCGGTCAGGGCTATAAGTTCAATCTGCCATGCCACTAAAAATCAAACCGAAAAAACGCCTGCTCACCCGGATATTTTTAACCTCACTCTCGATTATTGCGTTAGTGGGGTTCGGGCTGGCATGGATGGTCAACACCCTGCATGTGCAAAACAGCTATAACGAGGAAACGGCCCAGCTAATTGCCGAAATTCCCCAAGTGGCCGCAGAGCTCAGGGAGCATGATCTTATCCCCGACACCAGTGCCTGGCTGGAAGAAAACAATAAACAGGAACGTTATGTCATGGCATCGTGCGATGCCAACTTTAAACAGGTATGGACATCCTCTCTGGCGGTGGACCGGGGCCTGTTTGACATCTGCGAACGCTTCGATGAAATTCGCGGTGGAGTCCCCCCCTACTATCTCAACACGGCAGATAAGCGCAGCTATTTTGCCTATTTGCTATCCGTGGACATTGCCAGCATCCATTACAATCTGCTGGTGCTTAAAGACGCTGAAAAAATAGAACGGGAAACCAGCAAATTTGCCAAACGCACTTATATCCGGCTGGCGCTGGTATTAACGCTGGCGCTGCTACTGCTTATCAGTGCCGCCTATTGGGGCATGCAGCCCCTGGCCAGAATGCGCACGGAACTGCAGGCCATTATCAAGGGAAAAGACAAAGCCTTGTCAGGCGGATATCCGGTAGAACTTGAAGGCGTGACCCAAGCGCTCAACCAACTGTTAAGGCAGTCCAGTGCCCAGCAGCAACGCTACCAAAACGCCATGAACGATTTGGCCCACAGCCTGAAAACCCGCCTGGCCGCAGTGCATGCCATTACCGATGATCCCACCCTTGAGCGACAAGCCATCTGCGAGAAAATCATGGATCAGGTCAGCCAGATGGACTTGCTGGTCAAATATCAGCTCAAACGGGCCATGCTGGGGCGCAAAGGGCTGAAACAGATCAAGACCCCGGTCAACCCCATTGTGGAGCAGTTGTCCCAAATGCTGTTCAAGGTTTATCAGGATAAACAGGTGCAATTCACGGCCATGCTGGCTGACAATCTCACCTTCCCCGGCGATGAGGGGGATTTGATGGAGCTGTGTGGCAACCTGATGGAAAACGCCTTTCGCTTGTGCATTTCACAAGTGCGCATCAGCGCCAAACTCGATAAAGACGGCTTTGAATTAATCGTTGAAGATGACGGCCCCGGTGTTGAAGACAGCCTGAAACAGAAAATCATTGAGCGCGGCGTACGGGCCGACACCCAGTCGCCGGGGCAAGGCATAGGCTTAGCCGTGTGCAGTGAAATTGTCAGCAGTTATGGCGGCACCCTGAGCATAGAGGACTCACCGCTGGAAGGCGCAAGATTCCGCATCCAGATCCCGCTCAATTAATCGTGCCGTACCGACTCGCATCAATTGGCGGGCAAGTGGCTTGATGTCGCCTTAAGCGGACAAAAGCGGCATTGCTGATACTTGATCAATGCCACGGCAGCATGAAGGAGCCTCATGACATAATGCCGCCAAGCCGTAACGCCTGGTGGCATTTTTTATAAGGCTCTCGAAACGCAATGTGTGATGGCTTCATGATAATAGCATTCGCCATTTTGCATCACAGCGGTCAAGATGTTGTCATCACCGCATACACATTTTTCGATTATTATCCTCAAGATTCAGCACCAGGTATTAGACAGATAAAACAAGTAGTTGTCATATGGAAAAAAGCCGTTATGTACCGGTCCACCTGCTGCAGGTAGGAAATTACGTGCGATTACCCCTCTCGTGGAAAGATCACCCCTTTTTATTCAGCAGCTTTAAATTGAAAGCCGCCGCCCAGATAGAGATGCTTAAAAAACTGGGGATCAATGAGTTGTATGTGGATCTGGATCGCAGCGATACGCCCCCCCTTACGGAAGCGCCAACAACACCACCCGTTGCTGAAACAGAGCAAGATTTAACACAGCTGCAAGCCCATATGGCTCAGTGTAAAAAAGAGCGCATCGAAATACAGCAACGCATGCGCCGGGAGCTTCAAAAAACCGAAAGCCACTTTTCCCGGTCGTTGGCACGCATGCGCAACCTAGTGGGAAAACTGCAAAAGCGCCCGTTGAATGCCATTGATGAAGCCAAAGAGCTGATTGCCGATATTACCCAGGAGTTACTGGCCTCAGATAATCTGGTACTGCACCTGATGTCAGATCAGGAAAAAGGTCATGATCTTTATTTTCACTCACTGAACATTACCGTATTGTCCATGTTGCTGGCCAAGGAGCTGCAATGGGGCAACTCTGAAATCCAGGCCGTGGGCTTGGGCGCCTTGTTGCATGATATCGGCAAACTGAAATTGCCCAGCCAAATCCTGCGCAAACAAACCCCATTCACTAAACCGGAGCAGAACCTTTATAACCACCATCCGATACTGAGCCATAACTTTTTGAAACTGGTGCCGGACTTTCCCGTTATCGCCGCAGAGGTGGTGATAAATCACCATGAACACCTTGATGGCAGCGGCACACCAAGAGGCCTGAATGCCGAGCAGCTCAGTGATGCCGCACAACTGGTCGCGGTGGTTAACTATTATGACACCCTGTGCCATCCAAACCGGCAATATCCGGCAAAAACACCTTATGCTGCCTTGAGTTACCTTTACAAACATTCCAAGGGAAAATTCAATCAAGGCTACGTGGCCAAGATGATTAAAATGCTTGGGATCTATCCGCCCGGCTCCATTGTGGAGTTGTCATCCGGGCAATTTGGCTTGGTGATGTCGGTTAACCTGCAAAATATCCTGCTCCCCAGCATCCTGATCTACGATCCGCTTGTTCCCAAAGAGCAGGCTCCCATTGTGGAGCTTGAAAGCGAAGAGCTGCGTATCGAGCGCTGCGTAACCCCTGCGGCCTTGCCCGACAACATCTATAAATACCTCAATCCCCGTGAGCGGATAAGCTACTATTTTGGCCACCGGGAATGATGGTGAACGACAAAAAATCACGCTCACTAAAATTAAAGCCCCTTTGGCAGCAATACTGCAAAAGGGGCTTTAATTGGCATTGCCGTGCTTAAGGCAAAATGAGCGGTATTGCTCAAGGCCATAGCTTGATGGCCTCAAAATTCAGAGCCAGCCTTTGCGCCGGAAAAACAGATAGGTGGATACGGCACTGGCCAGCATCAGGATAATGGCAATGGGATAGCCCACCGACCAGTCAAGCTCCGGCATGTGTTTAAAGTTCATGCCGTAACTGCTGGCAATCAGTGTGGGCGGCAGGAACACCACGGCGGCCACCGAGAAGATTTTAATGATCTTGTTCTGTTGCAAGCCACTAAAGCCCATGGCCGCATCCAGCAGGAAGTTCAACTTGTCGAAGATAAACTGGCTATGGGGCATCAGTGATTCAATGTCCGACAACATCTCACGCATATCCTTAAGCTCATCTTCACTGAGCTCACGGCGATAATATTTCTGCATGTAACGTAATGAGCGCTGGGTATCAAGCAAACTCAAGCGGATTTTCCCGTTGGAGTCTTCCTGCAAGGTGATCATCTTGAACACATCATCCAGCTCGGTGCTCTCAAACACCTGACCGCTGACGTTTTCCAGTACGGTATAAACATCTTCAATAAGGTCGGATAAATACTCAACCTTGAGATTGAAAAGCTCCAGAAACAGACTCTGTGGCGTAAAGACCTTAATTCGCCCCAGGCGCAAATAGTTACGCAACAAGCGAATCAAACCCACGTCTTCTTCACGAATGGTCAGCAAGAAATTGCTGCGCAGGTTAAAAGACACGTTCACGCCGCGCACATCCTGCCCGACCCGCTGAGGAAACAGCGAGTTGATATGCAAGCCGTCACTGTTTTGATAGAAACGCGCAGAAGCTTCAATCTCGTTGATATCCTCTTCATCCGGCACTTCTTCAACAGAAAACTGTGCTAACCAGTCCCTTTCATTATCATCCGGTCGGAATAAATCCAGCCACAGCGTATCTTCGGGAATACTGTCATCAGGTGAAAGCTCTACAATTTTAAGCTGTTGATGCTGGTAGATATAGGCGGTAATCATGTGCCCCTCCTGAAGAACTTGCTGGCCGAAAAATCACATCGGCAAAAAATGCAGCTAGTTTACCCGATAACTGACGGATGAAAAATATCATCAGCGCAGACTGCTTTACTTATCGTCAATGACTAACCGTTCATCACGTGACAAACGGATGCGAATTCCGTCCACGGTGACCAATTCATTGGCGGTAATATCTTTTTTTCTCACCTGATACACATCCCGGCGAGCTTCCGTTGGCGAAACCAGGGTAACCGTCACCACGGTATAGCCATCAAACCATTGCCACGCAATAAACCCGGCGCCCAGCGACAACAACACGCCAATGATGACAGAAAACAAATAATTACGGACTTTATTCGTCGATGGTTCATTATACTGTTTAAAATTGACATTAGTGTTGCGTTTTGCTGCCAACATCCGCCAAGCAACAATCATCACAAGCGCAGTCAACAGCAGTTTGGTCAGCATAAAACACTCCGGCGGAACCTGTTGTTAATCATCCTGACTATTGTACAAAATTAATAACAATAACAGTGCGATATCACACAGAAAAATAACGGGCCAACTGTAAAGCCAAGCAGCAATGGTAACATAACGCAAAAAGGCCACCCATTGGGTGGCCTTTTTGACTTTAATAGGCGTCTGGCGATGACCTACTCTCACATGGGGAGACCCCACACTACCATCGGCGCGATTGTGTTTCACTTCTGAGTTCGGGATGGGATCAGGTGGGACCACAATGCTATTGTCACCAGACAAATTTTTACAGGTTATGTCCGTCTGACGGCATTGTCTAGCAATCCCTGCGTCATTAACCTTTGTTCTTCAATTCAGAAAGCTGTTCGCTGTGATAATGGTGGTCGCTACTGGGTTCGAACCAGTGACCCCCTGCTTGTAAGGCAGGTGCTCTCCCAGCTGAGCTAAGCGACCTTATCTCTTTCTCTAGTAGCTGTTCTCTACTTCAATCAAGTCTTGCTATTCTTTCAAGGCTTTGCGCGACCTCCAAGGAGGGAGGAAGTGCTAGAAAACATCTGGAATGTTTTCAGTAAAACCCATCTGGGTTGTATGGTTAAGCCTCTCGAGTCATTAGTACAGGTTAGCTAAACGCCTCACAACGCTTACACACCCTGCCTATCTACGTCCTGGTCTCGAACGGCTCTTCTGTGGACTCTAGG